>CANQVY010000039.1 GCA_947627405.1 uncultured Bacilli bacterium
GATTTTAATATTCCTGTTATTTGTTATGGGATTCGAACCGATTTTCAAACAAATGGTTTTGAAGGTTCGATAAGATTACTCGAAATTGCTCATAAGATTGAAGAAATGAAAACGATCTGTAAGTGTGGTCGTAAAGCTATGTTTAACTTAAGAAAAGTAGATGGAGTAGCTGTTTTTGATGGAGATCAAGTAGCCATTGATCATACTGCTTTAATTACATACGAACCATTATGTCCAAATTGTTATTATAAATATAAAAAGGATTTATAAATCCTTTTTTAATTTTTCAATTCTTTCATAAATATTTTTAATGTTTATTTCATATCCAATATCATTAGGAATATAGTATTTTTTATTTTTTATATTATCTGGTAAATATTGTTGTTTAACGTAATGTCCCTTGTAGTTATGTGGGTATTTATATTCTGGATTGTGATTGACAATGTGTTTAGGAACTCTTCCACATTTACCTGTACGGATATCCTCTAAAGCTTTATCAATTGCTACTACTGCAGAATTGCTTTTAGGGGATAGCGCCATTTCAATAACCACATTTGCAAGAATAATTCGAGCTTCTGGCATTCCTACACGTTCTGATAGTCGAATTGCCGAATCTACTCTTGGTCCAATTGCAGGATTGGCTAAAGAGATGTCTTCATAAGCAATGACACTCATTCTTCGAAAAAGGCTTTCTAAATCCCCAGCTTCTAAAAGTCTAGCTAAATAATGTAAAGAGGCATTAACATCACTACCACGTATAGATTTTTGAAAAGCGGATAGAACCTCATAATATCCATCTTCATTCTTATCATGAAAGAAGTTTGTTGTATTGTTAATACTTTTAATCTGTTCCAATGTAATTTTTTTATTAAAAGAATAATAAGCAACCTCAAGTAAATTATAAGCATATCTTAAATCACTAGCTGATACACTTGCAATATATTCAATTGCCTCTTCATCAATTTGAATATTTTTTAAGTATTCACTTTGAATGGCTCTTTGTATTCCTTCTTTGATTTCTTTTTTATCCAAAGGTTTTAATTCAAAAAGTTGGCAACGGCTACGAATCGCAGGATTAATTGCATGGTAAGGATTTGAAGTAGTCATACCAATTAAAGTAATTAAACCTGATTCAATATTAGGAAGTAATAAATCTTGTTTATCTTTATTTAAACGATGAATTTCATCCATAATAAGTACTATACCATCATAGAACCTAGCTTCTTCTACAACAACATCAAAATCTTTTTTATTACTAGATACCGCATTTAACATACGGTATCGTATACCTAAATCATTGACTAATGCATTAGCAATAGAAGTCTTTCCAAGTCCTGGAGGACCATATAAAATCATAGAAAAAAGTTTTTTATTTTTAACGAAATTAGTTAAAACTTTATCTTTACCAATTAAATGTTTTTGTCCAATAACTTCTTTTAAAGAATTAGGACGTAATTTAATGGCTAGAGGCTTATCCATATATATCACCTATATACATTTTATCATAAATTTGCCAAAAAGATAAATAAGTAGTATAATAACAATTGTTTTAGGGGATTTCATATAGTAAATCTTCATAAAATAAATCAACGATAGAAGAAATTTGATAATAACGATGCAGTACAAAGGGAGGCATAAATGATACATTTAAATAGTAGTATAAAAACAAACAATCGAATAAAGTACTATTTACAAAGAGATAATAAGATCTATATAAAAAATATTGTCTTTGGGAAAATTGTAAAAAGTAATCGTTTATTAAGTAAAAAATATAAGTTGATTATGAATACAAATTTTTATAATGAAAGTAAGAAATGTCTTTTAGAAAATCTAAATAAAATCCACACTTTAAGAAAAGAGAACTTTCGAATGCTTCATAAACAAAGAAATCAAGACTAATTTGAAAAAGTTAGTCTTTTTTTGTATAATAATAGGGGAAGTGAATTCAATGGATAATGATATATTGGATTATATTGATTATATTTCCTATGAAAAAGGTTTATCCGATAATACAAAGATATCCTATAAGAGCGATTTAATGGCTTATAAAGAGTTTTTACAGAAAAAACATAGAACAACATGGAATCAAGTAAAAAAAGAGGATATAAAGGCTTATTTAGCCTTATTAACGAATAATAAGGATACAACTACCACTTTGGCAAGAAAATTAACTACAATTAAAAATTTTCATAAATTTTTGCTTAAAGAAAATAGAATTAAAGTAGATGAAGCAGAAAATATAGAAAGACCTAAATTAAGAAAAAAATTACCTAATACAATGTCTATAGAAGAAATAGCAACTTTATTAGATATTCAAACAACGACAGAATTTGACTATCGAAACAAAGCTATGTTAGAATTATTATATGCAACAGGAATTCGAGTTAGTGAATTGATAAACTTAACGATACATTCCATTGATTTA
The DNA here is from genome assembly GCA_947627405.1 of uncultured Bacilli bacterium. Classification (GTDB taxonomy): domain Bacteria; phylum Bacillota_I; class Bacilli_A; order RF39; family UBA660; genus CALVUP01. Next base: position 2,426 of record CANQVY010000039.1, read on the forward strand.
GAAAATTGTGTAATTCGATTAATTGGAAAAGGAAATAAAGAAAGAATTGTACCAATAGGGGAATATACAATGGTCTATCTAAAAGAATATTTAAATAGACGTCACAAACTTTTAAAAGGTGAAAATGTAGAAGCATTATTCCTAAATAATCACGGAAAACAGATGACTAGACAAGGTTTTTTTAAAATTTTAAAAAAACTATTAAAAGAAAAACAACTTAATGAAAAGATTTCCCCACATACATTAAGACATTCTTTTGCAACACATTTATTAAATTATGGTGCCGATTTAAGAAGTATACAAATTATGCTTGGCCATAGTGATATTTCAACTACAAAAATCTATACACATATATCAAGAGATAAAATAAAAAAAGAATATCATGAGTATCATCCTCGTGATCATAAATAGGAAGTGAAAAAATGAAATATAAAAGAATATTTTTACTCGTTTTAGATTCCTTAGGAGTAGGGGAAGCAGAAGATGCTTCGAAATATAACGATATAGGAGCGAATACATTAGGTCATATAAAAGACAACTATGATCTATTTATTCCCAATCTTAAGAAATTAGGATTTTTAAGTACCATTAATATGGAGGAAAATAAAGATATTGAAGCTTATTATACCATTGCCAAACCAAACAATGTTGGAAAAGATACGTTAAATGGGCATTATGAAATGGTGGGAATTAAAAATGATAAAGAGTTTAAAGCTTTTTCTGAAACCGGAATTCCAATGGAATTAATAAAAGGCATTGAACAAATGACAAAAAGAAAAGTAATTGGGAATAAAGCTGTAAACAGTAATGATATCATTAATGAATTAGGACAAGAACATATGGAAACAGGGGCATTTATTGTTTACACTTCTTTTGATTCAAATATTCAAATTGCTGCGCATGAGGAAATTGTTCCCATAAATATATTGTATAAAGTTTGTGAAGCTGTAAGAAAAGTAACATCTATGAAAAAAGAATGGACAGTAAGTCGAATCATTGCAAGACCATTCACTGGTAAACCTGGACATTTTAAAAGAACGAATGATCGAAAAGACTTTGCCTTAAAACCACCAAAAAAATCGATCTTAGATGCCTTAAAGGAAAATAAATATAACGTAATATCGATTGGAAAAATTGATGAAATATTTGATGGGGAAGGGATTACTAAAAAAATTAAAGCCACAACAAATCTAGAAGTAGTAAATAAACTTACAGATATCATGGATAAAAACTTTACTGGAATATGTTTTGCTAATTTAAATGAATTTGATTATCAAGGTCACTTAAGAAATATTGAAGCCGAAGCAAAATTAATAGAAGATTTAGATGTAGAAATTCCCTTGATCCTTAATAAATTAAATATGGATGATCTTTTAATTATAACAGCAGATCATGGAAATGATCCTACTTTTAATGGCTTTTCTCATACTAGAGAAAATGTACCAGTCATTATGTATTGTAGAAATTTTAAAGAACCAAAGAGATTAGCGCCCCTAAATACATTCGCAGATATTGGTGCATCAATTGCTGATAATTTTGATTTAGAAAAACCAGAAATAGGGGAGAGCTTCTTAGATCAATTAAAATAAAAGAATTCTTACGAATTCTTTTTTTCTTTAAAACTATCACATATTGTTTCACATTTATCTGCACAATCACATCCATCACAAGTACTATCTACTTTAATTTCATCCAAATCGCAATAATTTTCATTGTTATGTTTGCAATTTTCTACAGAGCACTTTATACATTTATTTTTATTTTTCATAATAAATCCTCCCTTTTTATTATGAGCAATAAATAAAATTTTATGCTTATAACTACCCTATTAAAAAAAGGGGAGAATGATTAAAGAAAAGCTATCAGTTACAAAAAGATTTATTATATAATAATTAAATAGCATATTTATTCAATATATTTTAAATAGAAAAATAAAGAATAAGAGATAGGTAAAATGACTTAAATAATAAATACTAAAACTTAGAATGCTATATATATTATAATAAGTAAATTCTATACATATATGAAAAAGGGATACTTATATTTTCTATTTAAAGCATATATTTTAATTAAATACAGAAGTTAACATAATATCAATTATAGGAAGTTGGATATTGAAATCAAAAAACGATTGATTATCCGTCTCAAATAAATTTATATAATAAAATAATTTCTAAAATTCGTATCTTTATACTATGAATATAAATTTTTAAGATTCATACCTTTCTTTTTCTCTTTTACATTTTATCTAAATTTTTCTTTTTTTTTATTCCTAATATTGAATTATAAAAAATATAGCGTTCTTTTTGCTTTATATTTTTATAATTTATTTATATCCTATTTCCCCTACTTTTAATAAAAGAGGGGACTTATCCATAAAAAAAAGACTCAAAATTAAGTCCTTTTTTTATGTTTTTTATATGATTGATGGTAAAGCTTGAACAATTGCATTTTCATTTCCACATTCATCTTTTACTTTTATAGCAATAAATTTAGCTGTTCCAATATCCGTAACTGGTATTGTAAAAGAATATTGTCCATTTTCTAAATCGATAAAATCAATATCTCCACCTGTTCCATCAAGCAATGCATAACTAATTGCTATGTTTTCATTTTCTGAATAATTATCAGAAACGCTAAATTCAATTGTATATTCAGTTTCACTAGTTGCTATATTTGTTATAGTAACTGTAGGAGCCTCCGTATCTTTCATTACAGAAATAGATATTGCTCTTTCAGATACATTATTTGAACGATCTTTAGCAGATAAAATAATAGTATATTCCCCTTCTAGAGCTTTAGAAATATTGGTAGTCATCTCTACACCATCTGCATCAGTAAGTGTTGTAATTATATTTGTATCTTCATCTGTAACATTAAATAATGCTTTTATTTCATCTAAAGTAAGTTCAGCCTCTTCTTCTACTAAATACTTATAAGTTTCTTTTTCTGTTGTAATCACAGGTGCTACTGTATCTTCTACACGAACTGTTCTTGTTACAACATAATTTTTATCATTATAAGTTGCAGTATAAGTAATTATATATGTTCCCAATTGATCACTTGAAATATTACCTTCATACATTTCACCATTTCGTGTAATTGTAGATGTAACAGGTATGTTGATTCCGTTACTAGTAGTAGCTGTAGCTCCTAAATCTGTATAAGTAACTCGATTAGAAACTTGATATTCCAATTTTTCTTCACTGTTTCCATTCAAAGCAATTGTTACTTCAGCTTGCTTGATAATTACAGTTCGAACAACTTCTTTTGTTTCTCCCCTACTATTTGTTATAACGTATTTAATGGTATAAACTGCACCACTATTTGTTGTATCAATAAAATCAACAACACGATTATTTAAGTAAATTGTTTTTACAATCGATACACTTAAATCTCCATCTTTTGTATCAAGGGCATAAGCTCCTTCGTCAATATATTCATCGGAATAATCGACATAGATAACATTATCTCCTTTTAGTACTAAAGTAAGTGTGTTTTTTTGTTCCTGATTATTTGAAGTTTTCTTCACTTTAGTTGTTTTTTGTTCTGTATAAACATATGGATTTTCCTCTTCTACAGTTTCATCCATAGTTTTATCCTCTACCACTTGTTCAGTAGTAGGCTCTTTTTGTTCTTTCTTATCTTCTTTTTTACTACTTAATGCTCGAATTCCTATAAATAAAGCAAGCAATAAAATTAATAAGATAATGAACAAAATTAAACCCTTTTTATTTTCTTCTCTTTCTTTTTCTTCAACATTCTTATTTGTTGCCATACAAACCTCCTATATTTTTTTATTTACATATTAAGCATATCGCTTTCAATTCTATTAATCAAGTTTTTTTACATTTTTTTACACAAAAAATCAAAAAAATTTTTTTCATAAAAAAACAAATAGATAAAAATTCCTATTTGTTAAAATTTATTGTTTTTTTATACTTTCCTAGATTGTATTTCCGCAATTTTTTCCAATACTTCTTTAGCATTTTGCTCATTAATTTCGGTATAACCAAGTTCTTTTAAAGCCTGTACTTTTGCGGTATTTAATTCTTGCGTTCTACTTAATTTATCTTCTTTTTTGTGTTCTATATCTCTAACAAATCTTTTGTGCGATTCCGCAATTTTATTTTTTGAAGCTCCACCATTCGAATATAGAGTAAAAGCAGAAAATAAAATTCCTTCAAATAAATATTGTTTTTCTTCATCAAAAACAAATTCCATTGGATCGGTAAATCCTAATGATTTTGAAATATAGGCTAAAATAAATTTCAATTCTTTTGTTGTATCTAAAGATTGTAAAAAATGATAAAGGTATTTACAAGCATAATAAGTAGAGTCCGTTTTATCATCAATTAATTTTTCTTTTAATAAATAAAATAGATCCGACAAAATATCTTGTTCTTTTTTATTGATACCTTTTAAATCATTCATGATATCTCTACTAGATGATTCTTTAACACCTTCGTTTAACTTTTTTTCTACACGAATAATATAATCTCCATCAACAACAATATGATCTAAATCCGATTCGTTTTTAATTTCTAGTAGACCAATCAATCGAATTGATTTCTCTCTAGGCCAATCACTCAAACTATTTAGGCCCAAATAGTTATATAGCATCTGCCTAGATACACCTAAGTATTTTGCTAGTCTGACTTTTGAAATACCAAGTTCGTTTAGCAACGTATTTAACTGTTTCATATGTTACCCTCCATATTCATTGTAACAAAAAAAATAATTTTGTACAATAATTTTTAGAAATTTGTAAATTTTTGTCTATAAAAGATACCATAGTTTTTTATGATCTTTTTGTACTTCTTTGATAATTCCTCCACCTATACACTTATCCTCTACATAAAAAACACAAGCTTGTCCAGGTGTAACACTTTTAATGGCATCATATTCAACGAGTATCTCTTCATTATTTAAATAAGTAAGTGAAACTGGATAATCTTTTTGGCGATATCTAAATTTTGCTGTACACTTTGTAGGTCTTAAATCACAATTAAAATTGATACTATCAAGAATACAACTATCAGAGAACAAATAAGGATTATTCTCACCTAAAGCAATATATAAAATATTTTTCTTTAAATCTTTACCCACTACAAACATTTTTTCCTTTGAACCACCAATATCCAATCCTCTTCTTTGCCCAATTGTATAATACATCAGTCCAATATGTTTTCCAATCGATTCCATTGTATCAATATTAATTACATCCCCTGGTTGGTTAGGAAGATAGTTTGTTAAAAATTGTTTAAAATTTCGTTCTCCGATAAAACAAATTCCCGTGGAATCTTTTTTATCCGCCGTAATCAAATTATATTCTCTAGCTATTTTTCGAACTTCATTTTTATCCATATCTCCAATTGGAAATAAAACATTTTTTAATTGTTCACGATTTAATTGGCTTAGAAAATACGTCTGATCTTTATTTTGATCTTTTGCACGAAGAAGTTGGCCATTTTCTATTTTAGCATAATGCCCAGTAGCAATATAATCGGCGCCTAACCTTTTTGCTTCTTGGATAAAATAATCAAATTTAATATATTTATTACACATAATATCTGGATTAGGAGTTCTCCCCTTTTTTAATTCGTCTAAAAAATAAGTAAATACATAATCCCAATATTCTTTTACAAAATCAATTCGATGAAGTTTGATTCCTAATTTATTACATACCGCTAAAGCATCATTATAATCTTGTTCTTGAGGACAAATGGATTCATTAAGTGTTGGATTTCCATTGAAATCATTATTGATGGAAGCATCCCAATTACGCATAAATAACCCTTCAACTTCATAGCCTTGATTTTTTAATACAATTGCCGCAACAGAAGAATCCACACCACCAGATATGCCTACAATAACTTTTTTCATATTAATACCACTCCTAAGTACCTATATAAACTTTATTATACTCTAAATTAAATGATTTGTAAAAAAATTAAGGAAAATAGGAGATAAAAAAGTTTCACTCAATGTACAAAGAAGACTAAGAATTAAACAAAAAATTAGAATTTTTAAATATTTTCGCATCAATTTTTTTAAACCAACTTCTTTTTTTAAAAATAAATATTCAAATAATTTTTTAGAAAATAGAATTGCATAATAACCCAATAATATAAAATAGAAGATATTGATAATTTGATGGGGAAAAATATATAAGAAAGCCCCTATGATTCCTTTTAATTTATAAATATGTATTATAGAACCCATAGAAAATCCTAAAATAAAGCCTCGTACAAAGAGTAAAAATAAAATAATCGGAATCCCAATTATGGAAATACCAAGTAACCAAACAATGAGTATATAAAGAATTCCAGATAACAGACTTGCCTGAAATCCCTCTAAATAATTAATTTCATTATGGCTTATTGCATTAAAAAAATTATTAATCGTACTTTCTACTAATAATTGATCTTTATTTGATAGAAGAAAAGCAAAAAGAATCCCAAAAAGAATGCCCACAATAGCTAGTCCAATTAAAAATATATACTTTTTCTTTTGCTCTAAATACATAATCATCACCTAGTTAATTATATTAACTAAGAATAATTTTATACATAGTAATTTACTTTTTTTTATTTTTCTATTATAATTGTTTTGAGGTGTATAATATGAGTAAAAAAGCATTAAAAATATCTGCAATTGTTTTATTATTGATTATGATAGGTAGTGTAATTTGTAGTTTATTTTATTTTTAAAAATAGAGCTAAGCTCTATTTTCTTTATTGTAATTTCAACCGCACCATTTATTTATATTTTAATTCTATATCATAAGCACATTTATAGTCAAATAATTTGCGT
>CANQVY010000040.1 GCA_947627405.1 uncultured Bacilli bacterium
TATCATACTTTAACAAATGAGCAAGTTGTCTAGCATCCGTTAGGTCATTAATAGCAACAACCTCTAACTCATCATCCTCTTCCATTAAACGAAAAACTAATCGTCCAATACGTCCAAATCCATTTATAGCTACTCTTATCATTTTATCATTCCTTTCTATTTTATTTCTATAAATATATTGTACCACTAAACTACGAATTAAAACAACTACCTCCAATAAATTCTCTTAAAATAGAATCATCAGGAATCGCTTCAGATGGGATAGGTAAAAATACTTTAATAAGATTCAACAGTCTTCTTGCTTCTTCATAATATTTTGAATCTTCATCAACCGAATATAAAAGAGGTTCCACATAAGTTCTCAAAACGCCAAGTTCATAAAGAAAAGCGCTATTAAATACATAATCGGCTTGATCTTGATATGGAAAAATATATTTTTCTTCCCCACCTCTTACACTTTCCCATCTTTCCAAAGATCCTTCCACATTCGTTCCCCTAGTACGATTATCTCTTACAATTCTTCTTATTATTCGATTATCAGAAGTAGAAAAACGATTATGTGCATCTATATTAATCTTTGTAAAAGGAGAAAGATAAATTTTAAATTTATTTTCATTCGAAATTGATGGTAATAAATTTGGATTTAAGCAATGAATTCCTTCAATTAACAATATATCATCAGAATTTAAAGTCATAGTTTCTCGAAATTCTTTTCTTGCTTTTTGAAAATCAAAGGTCGGAATTATAACTTCTTCTCCATTTAATAATCTAGAAATTTGATCATTAAACATTGATAAATCTAATGCTTCTAAGCTTTCAAAATCATAACTACCATCTTCATTCTTTGGTGTATCTTTACGATCTTTAAAATAGTCATCTAAAGACAACATTTTTGGAGTAAGCCCATAATTGCTTAAGTACATACACAATTTATTCGCAGTCGTCGTCTTTCCCGAAGAAGAAGGACCTGCGATTAAAATCACTCTTATTTTTCTTCGATCATCACTAATATTTTTAGCTAATTCCATTAACTTTGTATTTTGAACAACTTCATCCATTCGAATCAAGTCATTTATTTTTCCATCCCCAATTAATTGATTTAAATCGGAAACGTTCTCAATTCGAATTGTTTTCTGCCATTGGCGATATTCTTTGTATATATGAAAAATGGCTTCATGATGTCTATATTCTTTTATATAATGCGTATGTACCGTTGGAAATCTTAAAACAAAGCCTCTTGTCTCTATACACGTTAAATCGAAATCGGTTAAACAAGATGTAGAAATAGGCATAGGAGTAAAAAAATAATCGTAATGGTTATAAAGCTTATATAAAGAAATATACGTATTGGTATTATATTTTAGCATTCGAGCTTTAGAAAGATCTCCAATATTTTCAAAATACTTAATTGCATCAATTCTCGAAGTATTTACCTTTTTAATAGGAAGATTCTCCTGAACAATCGCTTTTATCTCTTGTTCAAGATTATAAATTGTTCCTTCATCAATATCAAAATTTGTAGTGATAAAAATACCTTTATCGATCGAATGCTCAACATAAATATCTTTGTCAGATCCATATTTTCTTTTTATAGCAATAAAACAAGTATAAATTAAGGCATTTACATACATCGTATTTCCAATTTTCTCAGTTAGATCAAAAAAGGAAATCTCACACGATTTCGTAATGACATAATCCAATTCTTTTACTACATGATTCACATAAGCACCAAGTATAACAAATTTAAAATCAGATAAAAATTGTTTAGATAATTCCAATAAAGTTATACCTTTAGAAACCATGATTTCCTTCCCCATTACTTTTATTCTTATATCATCCATTGTATCACCTATTATCATTATATCATAATAAGACAAATTTATTATGTATAAATTTTCTAATATTTAACTAATATATTTATAGGTGATCCTATGAATATAACGCCAATAATTATAGATAAAGAAAATAATATTGAAAGAAGTTATGATATCTATTCCAGATTATTAAAAGACAGAATTATTCTCTTAAGTGGAGAAATTGATGATAATTGCGCGAATTGTATAGTAGCTCAACTTTTGTATTTAGATTCCATCAATCATAGCGATATCAATCTCTATATAAATTCTCCCGGTGGATCGATCACTGCAGGAATGGCTATTTATGATACAATGAATTTTATTAAAAGCGATGTGTCTACGATTTGTATTGGCATGGCTGCATCAATGGCCGCATTTTTACTATCAAGCGGGAAAAAAGGAAAAAGATACATTCTTCCTAATGCTGAAGTAATGATTCATCAACCATTAGGTGGTGCACAAGGACAAGCAACTGAAATTAAAATTGCCGCAGAAAGAATATTAAAATTAAAAGCTAAATTAAATAAACTATTATCTAAAAACACAAGAAAAAGTATTAAAACCATTGAAAAAGATACAGAAAGAGATAATTTCTTAGATGCCGATGAAGCAATTGAATATGGAATTGTAGACAAAAAAATATAAAAAGTAAAGTTCATGTCCATGAAAACTTTACTTTTCTTTTTACTTTTTCAAAATATTTACTTTAATTTTTGTAACTTTTGGTGCATATGTAGCTCTAACATCCGTTCCTATTACTTTAACATCCACTTCATGTGTACCAACGCCTAATCCCTCTAAATCAATGTAAGCACTTATAGAAGAAGCATCAATATTTTTAAGAACCGATTTCGTTCCACTCACTACGACTGAAACTTGACTATCTTCTTTTGATGAAGCCTGTACTTTCAATCCAGATCCTAAATTCCTTGTTTCTATATATATATCATTTAATATTAAAGAATCATCTAAATCACCAACAGTTACTGTGACTTTAGCCTTTGTAATACTTAAGGTTTTCACTCCCTTAGGTTTATCAATCGTTACATTAAATTCTTTATTGCTTGCTAATCCTTTTACATCAAGTTTTACTGGTATAGAATCTATTTTTTCCAATGATTTTTGTGATCCATAAATAACCACAGTATTTGTATTGGAACTAATATTTTCTATGCCTTTACCAAAAGCCAATGTTCCATCAGGTATATATTTAATTGGTACTGTCTTTGATGGAGATTCTATAGTTATATTGGCATCAACCTTTTTAGGAACAATCTCTACATCAACAACATTTCCACTAGAATCATAAGCAACTAATGGTACATCTTCCAACACAGTTTTTCCTGCTGTAGGTGATTTCATATTATTTACATCGACTAAAGCCTTAATTGTAGCTACTTGTTCCAATCGATATTCTGCACTCTTAACCACAACTTCACTACTTGATAAATCAACATCTGTAATTTGTAATTTTTCGTTTAACGCATCTTCATGAAGAATATCATAAGATAAAGGCATTTTTTTAGATTGTTTTTCATAAATCACAATAGAGGCTGTAGATGGATCAAGTTTATAATCAACGGAAGCCACATCCTGAGCATATTTTAATTGAACCGTATGACTACCAGGTCCTAAATCACTTAAATCAACGGATACCTCTTGCGTTGGATATTGTTTTGCTAAATAAACATCCGACTTTCTTCCAATTAATGTAATATCAACCGTTTCGGGAAGCCCATCAACAACATAAGCCTCCTCATTATAAATCGCTGTAACTTTTTGTCCGTACAATACTTCAGCTGAATTATCAAGAAGAGTAATCGTTTCTCTATCAATTAAAAAGAATACAAGCAAAGCCACAGCCAATGAAAATATAATTAAAAATTGTTTATTATTTAATAATCGATCAAAAACACCATTATTTTCTTTTTTTGAATCCATATATTTAACAAAAAACTTTGCAAGCGGAGTAATAATTATTTTATCGATAAACTTATATATTCCCTTCAGCCCTGCCGCTATAGCAAATCCAATACTATTAATTATTTTCTTCATATATCTCTTCCTCTTCCATCTCATTTGAATATTCTAAATCTTGTGTGGGTCTTAATTCTTCAATTAACATCATTCTAACTTCATCTAAAGTCAAGTTATAGAATAATTCTCCTTTCAATGCAATGGATAATTTTCCCGTTTCTTCTGAAACAACAACAACAATTGCATCACTTTCTTCACTTAATCCAATAGCAGCTCGATGACGAGTACCTAGTGTTTTTCTACCTCTTACATTATTACTAGTAGGGAAAACTGCCCCTGCACAACTAATACGATCTCCTTGAATAATCACTCCTCCATCATGAAGTGGATTATTAGGGAAAAATATAGAAACCAACAATTCAGAAGATAAATCTGCATATAGTTTTTTTGCTTTACTTATATAATCCGATAAACTAACATCCCTTTCTATGACAATCAAAGCGCCTATTTTAGTCCTTTTCATATATTCAACAGCTTGCATTAATTCATATACAACCTTTTCTCTTTCATCAACCGTAAGAACTTTGTGTCTACCTAATAATTGACTTTTACCCAATTGTTCCAATATTCCTCTAATCTCTGGTTGAAATATAATAATAAGCGCTAATGGTCCCCACATAATAACATATTCAAGCAATAAACCTACCGTAGTAAGACCAAAGAACTCACTTAATAATTTTAATACTAAGATGATAATAACCCCTTTAAAAAGCAAACTAATTTTTACATTGTTTTTTATATTTTTAAAAATATAATAAACCATAATCCATACAATAGTTATATCAATAATTTTCTTCACTATATTTAAAACATTTCCTAACGTCATATAAACACTCCTTCTCATTTTATTATATCATGATCTGAAATTTAGTAAAAGATTTATAGAATTTCATCTTTAACAGAATTAACCCGATGTGTAATTTTATCTTGATTTTCTAATGGTTTCTTTTCCATTGTAGGAATAGATTTCGACTGAGCCATCATTTCCTCTTCCTTATTATATAAAGTACGATCCCCCAATAGAATCTCATCTTCATTTTCATTATTATAATTTTTTGTTAAGATTCTATTGTTTTCCAAATTAAACTTTCGTTCAGATAAAAAGCCAATAATTCCTAATATGATAAGAATAGAAATTATTGTAGTAATTATATAAATATAGCCACTCAAAGTGTCCGTAAAAAAATTTAAAATCACATTCACTTCTAACACCCTCTATCCTTTTTATATAATATCATTTTATTGAAAAGATTACAACCATAATAAAAAAACTTAACAAAAAGTAGTGTCATAATTATGTGACACTACAGATGAAGAAAATATATTTAAATTAGAAACTTATGAAGCCAAAAAGAACAATTATATTCTCTTCAATTTTAATGGAAAAGCAAAAAAGTATTAATATTATTGATAACTAAAATATTTGTTAAACAAATAATAAACAATAGTATTCCATAAACTACTTTTTTATTAAGATGAAACTTTTTTATTACTTCTTCTAATCCTAATACAACTAATGGTATAAATGCCCATGAAAATAAAGGTGTAAATAATGGGGCAGTATCTGTACTCCAATTAAGTAATAAAAATAAAATAAAAGCAAATCCTATCCAAATCGTAAAAATTTTAATAAATAATTCTTTATGATTTTTAATAACGCCAATTATAGCTAAAGCAAATAAAACATAAGCAATAATTGATACATTTTTATCTATATTATTCCACATATATTGATTGCTAGCATTAACACTAGATGGTAAACTGATAATAGAACTTTCTAGCATATTAAATGTACAATTACTTTTTTCTAACATAGACAATTCCTTAACAGAAAATGCCTGTTGCATAGTTTTTGCTTCCTCAATACCATTAATAAAAACATGGGCTCTTCCTAATGCTAAAAATGCTAGAATCGCTATAAAAATTATTTTTGTAATTTGTTTTACTTTCTCATTTAAATTATTTTTTCTTACAATTTCACATATACCAATACATACATTAATAGGCAATGCCCCAACCGCAGAAATCAAACTAAATATTGAAGTTTTATTTTCAATACACAAAGTATATACATATAAAACTAGCAAAAATGCACACAAGTTATATTTTTCTAAAAAAACAACGTTTATTAAAGTTGAAAAGGATAAAATATACATGATATATACCATCTTACTTTTAGTTAATTTTTTTAATTGTAAACCAATTAAAACTAATAAATTAGCATTAATAACTTGAATAAATATAGCCTGCATTAAATTTACCAAATTATGGGATACTAAATGGTTTGCCAAAAATTTAGTTACTGCACCAATTGGAAATACAAATACACTCATAAGAGGATGTCTTATGTCATAATAATTAACGCGATTAAATATTTTGAAAACCCAATCCGTATCCATTGAATAAACAGCATCATTAACCGAAAAATATTTATTATTTTGAAGATAAAAAACCATAATTAGAAGAGTAAATAATAAACTAGTTATGACATATGCTTTTTTATCCCATTTATCCAATTTTTTCCAAAAATTAGTAATCCATTTTTTAATTCTAAAACCTAAGAAAATAATATAATAGATAGCGGAAAACATAGCTATACAAAAAAAGCGGAATCTAAAAGGATCTATCCCATGAAATAAATATCTATTTTGTAAATTTAATCCTTTACCATCAAATAAACTTTTTATTATAATTATTGCGCTCACACCTAAAATTATTGTTAGTATAGGTTCTTTTTTTATATTTTTGCTCACTTCTTTATTAGTTTTCCAAAACACTAATATCGAACAAATAAAAGATGCAATTAGTGTTATACTAATATTGGTCTTATCATATTCTCCTACAATTAAATAAAATGATAAAAACATACTAGAAATAGCAACGAACATTCCTTCTAAAATGATCAAAATTTTACTATAACAATTTTTCATACTGATTCCTCTCCTACTTTATTTTTGTTATCTTATTTTTTTTTATCAAATACGTATTTAATGACAAATCCATCAATGGTTTATCACTATAACTATCTGTATAAAAATTTTTAATTTTTACATTTTTATATTTTTTGATTAATCTATTTACTTTTTCTTGGCCTTTGCAATTGGCGGATAAAAAATGTCCTGATTTTCTATCAACAACTGATGCGATTAAATCTTTTACATTAAATTCATTACATAATGGACAAAGCAAAAACTCTGGAGATGCCGAAATAATAATATCATTAGAATGATCCCGTTTATCACAATAAAACTTTTTTATCTTTTTACCATTTATTTTCCAAAATTCTTCTACTAAAATTTGTATATCATCGCATTTTTTTAAAAATGAGAAAAAACATTCTTTCACTTTTGTCTTATCCACGATATGAATAAAATATAGAAAATAAAATAACATCAATTTTGGAATAACACCAATAACTTTAATATTTCGTTTTAAACAAAAAATATAAAAATCAATTGAAGAATCCCCATCATAAATAGTTTTATCAAAATCATAACAATCTATTTGCATAATTAACACCTAACCCAAATATAAAATTCCTATAAACATTAAAGCTAATATAAATCCCCATATCAAAATAATTTTATCCCCTAATATAACTTCAGTTGGATCACCATCTTTATTGTTTTCAATAACTAAATTATATCTTAATGCCAAAAAAATTACTAAAGGTATTGTCCAAATCATTAAGTTATTATTTGCTTTAACAATACTATTATCGCATGCCCACAAAGAATAAAAAATAACTGCCATCGTTAAAAAGTTATTAGAACTATTATTTAAAAAATTAAGTGTATAACTTTTTAAAACTTTACGAGATTTTATACCATTATATTCTATTTCTTTTTTTCTTTTCCCTAATGCCAAATATAATGAAATTGTCATAATAGTTAGTAACAACCAATTAGAAACTTCAATATCTAAAAGCGCTGCACCATATAATATTCTTAATATAAACCCACTTGCAATAATTGAAATATCAAAAATAGGAACATTTTTTAATCCAAAACTATAAGCTAAATTAATTAAAAAATACAGAATTAAAAATAACATTGCCATTGGCTTCATATGACTAAAAATGATTATTAATATAATAGCTAAAATAATAAAAATTAGAAAAGTGATTGCATTTTTAATTGAGATCTTACCCGATGCAATGGGTCGATTACATTTAGTCTTATGAATTTTATCTTTATCTTTATCTTTAATATCATTTATTACATATATACCGCTTGCCATTAAACAAAAACATATAAACCCTAAGATCGCTTGATAAAAATTTTCATTAAATAGAGTCCCATTAAAAACCAAAGGCAAAAAAATCAAAAGGTTTTTGATATAATGTTTCGGTCTCATAAGTTTAATATAATTTTTCATTGTTATTTTCTTCCTTCCTCAAAATTTCAAATTATTGTAATAATCACCAATTTTTTAGCTATTTTAGAATTTAAGATTTTTTTTAATAGTTGTTTTTTCCAATAATAAAAATCAGAATAGTAGAACATATAATAGATGAAAATGAATGAAATCCTGTTATTAAATACTCTACTAAAATTTCATCACAAACTCCTTATATCCCCATTTTACTATATATATATATATATATCAAGCGATAATTAATTTTTTTATAAAAAAAAATTAACAAAAAAAAGTAGTTAGCTACTTCAAATATTTTTTAGCAACATAACCTACTTTTTTATTATATTTTATTAAGGACCAAACATAATGATCAAAAGTACCAACATCTTTAATATATTCTACTTTCGTTCCTTTTTTCAAGGTATAAAGTATTTTCCCTTTTAAATTGGATTTATCTCTCATATTTAATCCTTCACTTGGAGTTGTTGTCTTATAGATTGTTTCATTGACCTTGACATCTTTTAAATACTTTGGATTTTTCCAATTTTTGAGAACTGTGTTATCCATAAAGAAAGCATCTTTTGGCAATACTTCATCTTCATAAGGAGTAAAAATGTAGTTACCATATTTATTCTTATAAATATTATTTTTCTTACCTTTAGCAATTTCAATATGGCAATGTACTCCAGTTGCATATCCTTTCGTTCCCATATTTCCTAATTGTACTCCTTGCTTAATTACTTGGCCCACTTTTGCATTAAATGTATCATCATGTACAGTCGTAAGAGTGCAGTAATCAATTACGCCATTGGCAAAACGAACTTTATTTGTTGATTGCCAAATAGCTTGCCCATAACTTGGTATTGTTTTCACACACTTAACATCACATGGTGCATAATAAGCATATTTTACTCCAGAATTTACACCCCTTATATCATAAGCTTT
>CANQVY010000041.1 GCA_947627405.1 uncultured Bacilli bacterium
TATTAAGAAATATATAGAAAATATAGATAAATAAAGGAAAAAATAGGTAGTTTGTATACAAACTATGCACACTACCAAAAAAAGAAAGAAGGTAGTAAAATGGAAAAAATATCAATTATTGTTCCTTGTTATAATGAAGAGGAATCCATCGAATTGTTTTATGATGAAACTTTAAAAGTGTTAAAGAAAATGGAAAAGATCGAGTATGAATTTGTTTTTGTTGATGATGGGTCTAAAGATCGAACTCTTGAAATTTTTAGAAAGTTACATAAAAAGGATAAGCAGGTTAAATACATTTCTTTTTCTAGAAATTTTGGAAAGGAAGCAGCTATGCTTGCAGGATTTGATCGATCTAGTGGAGATTATGTAACGACTATGGATGTCGATTTGCAAGATCCACCTGAATTATTGCTTGATATGTATCACGATATCAAAAACGAGGATTATGATTGCGTAGCTACAAGAAGTAAAAGCAGAAAAAATTATTCTTTTCTTCGAAAAATACTTACAAAATGTTTTTATAAAATTATTAATAAAATGTCTGATGTAGAAATTGTGGATGGAGCTCGAGATTTTAGGTTAATGAAAAGGAAAATGGTTGATTCAATTCTTTCTATGCGAGAGGTGAATCGATTTACAAAAGGAATATTTGGATATGTTGGTTTTAAAACAAAATGGATCGAATATGAAGATAGGGATCGAGTTGCAGGATCCTCAAAATGGTCTTTATTAAAATTAGGTCGTTATGCGATTGATGGAATCATTGCTTTTTCAACAAAACCGCTTTTATATTCTGTATTTATTGGACTATTCTTTTGCTTTTTAGCTTTTGTATTTATTTTATTTATTATAGTTCGAACTTTGATTTATTCTGATCCGGTACAAGGATGGCCCTCTTTAGTTTGTATTCTCTTATTTGTAAGTGGTATCCAATTGTTTTGTACAGGAATCATTGGTGTTTATTTATCTAAAATTTATTTAGAAACAAAGAAAAGACCAATTTATATTGTTAATGAAACCGAAGAATAAATACATTTGATTGAAACATATAATTACTAGGTGATTGTATGTTTCTTTTCTTTATTCTATCTCTTGTTTTATTTATTTTGAGTATTGATTTTATTAGTAAAAATATAAATAATCGTTTTTCAGAATTAATTCAAATTTACATTATAAAGCTGCATCATAATCGCATACTTTTATTATTAATAGGAATTTTTACAACAATGATTTTACAATCTTCTTCTTTACTAATATCTTTAATTATTATTCTTGTTGATCATAAAAAGATCAGTTTTTATGATAGCCTTTTTTTAATGATGGGAGCAAATATCGGTACTTGTTCAACGGCTTTTATTACTTCTCTTAATCCTCTTTTCTTTCTTTTTTTCTTTTTCTTGTTGTATTTTTTAATTTATTTTTTATTTAAGAAAAAAGTAAAAGTTTTGTTAGGAATTGCTATGCTTTTAATTAGTATTTCTCTTCTTGATTTTTCGGTTCAACCTTTAAATCATTCTCCTTTCTTTCATCAAATTTTTTGCAATATGCATTCTACTTTATTTAATTTATTTATCAGTTCCCTTATTACAGGGATTACGCAATCTTCCTCGGCTATTATAGCTACTTTACAAACCTTTACCGCAAATAATATTATTAATATTAAAACGGCGACGGATATGTTGATGGGTGCGAATATCGGTACTTGCATTACTGCTTTTATCGTAGGAATGAGAGGAACCGATTTGGCCAAAAAGTGTGCGAAATTTAATTTTGTCTTTAATCTTGTAGGAGTTGGGGCATTTCTTATTTTTCGAGAAATAATTCCTATTTATCGCTTAGTCAATGAGTTTCATGTAAAGTTACAAATTGCTTATATACATCTGCTTTTTAATCTTTTAAACGTTTTAATTTATATTCCATTTTTCTATAAAAAGAAATAGATTTTCTTGTTTCTTTATGATACTATATATATGGTGGTTATATGATAAAAAAATGTTTTTCTTTATATAAAAAATATGAAGAAGTTGTCAATTATTTAATCGTTGGAGGATTAACTACACTTGTTAATTTGGTTTCTAAATGGCTATTGTTATTTACTATATTGGATGCCGAAAATCCAATTCAATTACAAATAGCTATTCTCATTTCATGGGTTTGTGCTGTAAGTTTTGCTTATGTTACAAATCGTATTTATGTATTTAAAAGCAAAAATAAAAATATTTTTAAAGAAATCGTACAGTTTTTTGCATCACGAATTGTAACTCTTGTAATAGAAATGGGAATTATGTGGTTCTTTGTAACTTTATTAAGATTAAATACTAAAACTTGGGTTATGATCTTTACAATTATGGCTCAGATTTTGATTATGATTTTAAATTATGTTTTTAGTAAAATATTTGTTTTTAAAAAGGGGAAATAGTATGAAATTTCTAAAATATGTATTATTAATTTTTATCCTTTACTTTTTTATGCAATTTCCAGTAGATGCTTTGAGTGGACAACCTTTAAAAGATGGCGTTTACACGATAAGAAGTAGTATTCGCACAAATTCTGTTTTGGATGTAAATGGGGGCAAAATGTCCAATCGAACCAATATCCAAATTTATAATAGCAATTCCACTTTAGCCCAGAAATGGAAGCTTACTTATTTAGGAAATGGCTATTATAAAATTGCAAGTATGAAAAACAATGCTTATGTACTTGATGTAAAAGGTGCTGGAAAAAAGAAAGGGACCAATGTTCAATTATATAGTAATAACAACAGTAAAGCACAACAATGGATGATTAAAGATGCAGGGGGAGGATATTATTATATTGTATCAAGATGCAATGGATTATATATGGATATAAAAGGTGGAAAAGTTGCTAATAAGACCAATATCCAAATGTATACGAAAAACAATACAAAAGCACAGAAATTTATTTTTTCTCCTATTATAAGTGGTAAACAAACGATAGAGGATGGAGAATATATTCTTTCTACAAAATTAAATACCAATCGTGTAATCGATTTATATGGAGGAAACATAAAAAATCAAAATAAAATCCAACTTCATGATTATAATGGTACAGAGACTGAGCATTGGATCATCACGTATTTAAATAATGGCTATTATAAAATTGCAAGCAGTAAAAATCCTAATTATGTATTGGATTTAAGAGGCGGTGGACTTTTAAAAAATACCGTAATTCAGCTCTATAAATATACGGGCTCTGTCAATCAGCAATTTGCGATTCGAGAAGTAGAAAAGGGATATTATACTCTTTTATCAAGGACGAATGGGCTTGCTTTTGATGTAAAAGGTGGAAACAGTGCTTCTGGAACGATTATTCAAACTTATATAGATAATGATACGAATGCCCAAAGATTTCAATTGAAAAAAGTGACTATTTCTCCTACAAAAGTAATTCCAACAGGGGATTATGTTATTGCAAGTACACTTTCTATGCAATATTTATTTGATGTAGATCCCAATGCAATTCGTGATAAGAACATTTCTTTAAATACTACCTTTGGAAGCAAACGTCAAAAATGGCATATTGAATCTTTAGAAGATGGCTATTATAAAATTTCTTCTTTATTGGATGACAATTTGGTATTATCGAGTATAAATGGGAAATTGAAATTAACTGTAGAAGATGAAAACTCTTCTTCAAAATGGATCATACGTAAAATTAATTCGGATTATTATTTCATTGATGAAAATGGAAACTATATATCCATTGATGGAAACTCCATCAATACAAAACCTTTAGTATTAAATCCAATTCGAATAGATCAAAGGCAAAAATTTAGAATTGTAAAAACAACAATCGAAGAGGGAAACCAAATTCTTGAAGATGGTTTTTACACAATATCTTCTTTATTGAATACAAGCAAAAATATTGATTTAACAGGTGGTAAAACGACTAACAATACGAACATACAACTTTATAGTATGGCTAGTACAAGCAACCAAAAGTGGCATATACAATATGTTAAAGAAGGGTTTTATAAAATTAGTTCTATAAAAAACAACAATAAAGTCTTTGATATTCAAGGGTATGGGGATACAGATCACACCAATGTTCAATTGTATGATTATACTGGTAATTTTAATCAGCAATTTATTATCAAGGAAGATGAAAATGGATATTATTCTTTTCTTTCAAATTGTGGTGGAATGTATATAAATGTATCGAATGGTTCTATTAATAATGGAACAAATATTGACATTGCTAAAAGTGATAATTCTCTTTCACAAAAATTTCTTTTAACGGAAGTAAAAGATACTTATTTTGGAACGGATGCTTCTTCGCATCAAGGAAAAATGAATTGGACAAGCATTAAAAAGTCCAATATAGATTTTGCTATTATTCGTATAGGATATGGTGCTGATTATTCTTCCCAAGACGATAAACAATTTTTATACAATGCGCAAGAATGTGCGAAAAACAAAATTCCTTATGGCACTTATATTTATTCTTATGCTGAAAATGAACAGGAAATTAAGGGAGAAGTAAATCACACAATGCGACTAATTCAATCGCTTCCAACCAATACAAAGGCTTATATGAAATTGCCTATTTTTATTGATATGGAAGAGGATAGTTATGCAAAATATGGTAAGACTCATTTAACGAATTTAGCGGACAAGTATTGCATTGCAATTAATCAAAAAGGGTATGCTTGCGGAGTATATGCAAATAAAAATTGGCTTACCAATAATTTGAACGCTTCTTACTTAGAAAAGAAATATATGATTTGGTTGGCTCATTATACTGGAGTAAATACTTTTTCAAAGGCTTTATCTAAAAAATCGGATTATAAGGGTTCCTATAATATCTGGCAATTTACGAATAAAGGAACTTTAGCTGGAATTAACTCTTCTGCAAATTTAGATATGGGTTATAATTTATTTTAATACGACTGTAAAGTCGTATTTTTGTTTCCTTGCATAATAGAGATAGGTTTGTTATAATGAAAATATAGGATGGTGAATGAAATGATATATGCAGAAATTTTAGCTGCAGGTTCTGGTTCTAGAATGGGAAATACAGAACTTCCAAAACAATTCATGAAATTAGGAAGTAAACCAATTATTATTCATACGATTGAACAATTTTTACTAAATAATAAAGTAGATAAAATTATTGTTTGTACTTCCAAAGAATGGACTTCTTATACGGAGGATTTAATTGATAAGTATATTAAAAACTCTAAAAATATTTTTGTTATAGAAGGTGGTGCAACACGTGATGAAACCGTTATGTGTGGTTGCCATTATATAGAAAAAAAATTTGGTATTCATAAAGAGGATATTATTATTACTCATGATGCGGTTCGTCCTTTTATTACTCAAAGAATCATCGATGAAAATATTGAAGCTTTAAAGAATGCAGATGCAGTTGATACTTGTATACATACTACCGATACAATTATTGAGGCTTACCATGATGATACAAAACATATTAAAGCGGTGCCAAATAGGAAATATTTATATAATGGACAGACCCCTCAATCTTTTAAATTGCAAAAATTGATGAAATTGCATAAAGAATTAACGGATAAAGAAAAGGAAATTTTAACCGATGCATGTAAAATATTTATATTAAAAGATCAGACCGTTCAAATAGTCGATGGAGAAGAATTTAATATTAAAATAACCAACATGTTTGATCTTAAATTGGCAAATTCTATACTTTTGGAAAGAGGGAATAAATAATGATCAATCAGTCGTATCGTTTAACTTCTCCAAGAGTTATAAAAGCTGAACTTATCGATGAAAAATTAAAAGAGGATGATCTTATCGTTCGGCCTACATATTTATCCATTTGTGCTGCAGATATGCGTTATTATACTGGTAATAGAGATAAAAATGCTTTAAAGAAAAAACTTCCTATGGCTTTAATACATGAAGCGGTTGGACAAGTCATTTATGATCCAAAGGGAAAGATACCAAAAGGAACAAAGGTTGTAATGATTCCCAATACACCAATTGAAAAAGATGAGATCATTAAAGAAAATTATTTGAGAACAAGTTCCTTTAAATCCAGTGGGATTGATGGATTTATGCAAGGAGTTGTTTTCATTCGCCGAGATCGTGTCATTCCATTTGAAAAAATTCCAGAAAGAACAGCAGTATTATTAGAACTTATGAGTGTAGGAATGAATGCCATCGATAAATTTGAAAAAGTTAGCCATAAAAGAAAAGAAATTATTGGGCTTTGGGGAGATGGCAATGTTGGTTATGCTCTTGCTGTTATCTTAAAAAATATTTATCCAAATTCTAAATTAATTGTATTTGGTGCTATGAAAGAAAAATTAGATTATTTTTCTTTTGCTGATGAAACTTATTTGGTTAGTGATGATCTTACGGATATTAAAGTTGATCATGCTTTTGAATGCGTTGGAGGTAGATATTCAGAAGATGCAATTAATCAAATTATAGATTTAATTAATCCAGAAGGAACAATTTCATTAATGGGGGTAAGTGAAAATAAAGTACCTATTAATACTCGTATGGTTTTAGAAAAAGGGCTTACCATTATTGGCAATAGCCGAAGCAGTTATGAAGATTTTAAAAAATGTGTTGATCTTTTAGAAAAGAATGAAAAAATTGCAAAAACAATGGAGAAAATTATCTCTGATGAAATTCTTGTAAAAACGATCAAAGATATGACGAATGCTTTTGATAAAGATAGCAATAATGCATTTAAAACGATTATGAAATGGGAAATATAATATACTTTTGTATATATTTTTCTGCTGTACAGGGAGGTTTTTATGAAAATACTAAGTTTTATTAAACGCAAAATTAAAACTATTTTACAAAGAATGAAAAGATTTTTTTCAATTATTATCTATAAATTTTATTGTAAGAAATTTACTTTGGATTCGAATAAGATTTTATTTCTTTCCGCTTCGCGTGAATCTCTTACTGGCAACTTTTTGTTTGTTTATGAAGAATTAAAAAAGAATTATGCCTATGATATGCATTTTGTTTTAAAAAAACGTTTGAATGAAAAACAATCCATTAAAGAGAAAATTCATTTGATGAAGCAAATCGCTACTTCAAAATATATTTTATTGGATGATTTTTACCCATTGATCTATGCTTTAAAATTAAGAAAGGGTACGGAACTAATACAACTTTGGCATGCGATGGGAGCTTTTAAAACCGTTGGATACAGTCGCATGGGAAAAGTTGGAGGACCTTCGGTGAAAAGTTTAACACATAAAAATTATACAGCAACGATTGTAAGCAGTGAAAATATTCGAAAAAATTATGCCGAAGCTTTTGATATTTCTATAGATAAAGTTCATGCTTTAGGGATTCCTAGAACCGATATTTTCTTTGATAAGGATTATAAAAAAAATATACAAGCACAGTTAAAGAAAAAATATCCATTTATCAAAAACAAAAAGGTTATTCTATTTGCACCTACTTTTAGAGGTAATGGTCAAAAAACTGCTTATTATAACTTTGATTGGTTGGATTTTAATAAAATAAAAGAAAAATTACAAAAAGATTATATTTTCTTAATCAAATTACATCCCTTTATTATCAATAAACCAGATATTATAGACCATAAATTTTATTTTGATCTATCCGACGAAAGAGAAATTAATGATTTATTATTTATTACAGATATTTTGATTACTGATTATTCTTCTGTTATTTTTGAATATTCCTTTTTTAAAAAGCCTGTTGTATTTTTTATTCCTGATTATCAAGAATATGTAGAAAGTAGAGATTTTTATTATGATTTTGATAAATATATGTACGGTTCTACTGCTAAAAATACAAAATCATTAATAGAGGAAATAAAAAAGGAAAAAGTAGATATTAAAAAAATAAAAGAATTTTATACGTATTTTTGTAGTGCTTGTGATGGAAAAAGTACTGCTAGAGTTGTTAAGAATTTAATTGTAAATAAAAAGTAGGTAGTAATATGACAATATTAATATATTTTTTAAAATTAATAATGAACGTAATTTATTGTATCTTCAAACTCTTTCCAGTAAAAAAGAAAGTTATTTTTATAAGCAGGCAAGATAATAGACCTTCTATTAATTTTAATATTTTAATAAAAGCTTTAAAGAAGGAAAGAGCAGATATTGAAATTGTTGTTTCTTGTAAAAAATTACATAAAAATTTTAAGGGAATTCTTTCCTATATTATGCATATGTTAAAGGAAATGTATCATTTAGCGACTTCTCAAGTTGCGATACTTGATACTTATTCTATAACCATTAGTAATTTACAACATAAAAATAAATTGACGGTTATCCAAATGTGGCATGCGATGGGTTCCTTAAAAAAATTTGGATATAGTATTTTAAATCAAGGAGAGGGAAGTAAAAAACGTATTGCACATGTAATGAATATGCATAAAAATTATGATTATGTTATATCTAGTAGTAAAACTTGTGCACCTTACTTTGCCGAGGCCTTTCACGTTCCCATAGATAAAATATTTATTAATGCATTACCTGTTGTTGATCGCTTAACAGATCCTCAATATCAAAAGGAAGTCGTTCATCAGTTGAGGGAGGAATATCCGATGCTTAAGAAGAAAAAGACGATTTTATATTGCCCAACTTTTAGAAAGAATAATAAAAATACGCAAAAAATTCGTGAATTAATCGATTTAATCGATTTTAAAAAATATAATTTAATTATAAAATTGCACCCACACAGTCGCATAAGAATCAACGATGAACGAGTACTCTTTGAACGAAAACATACAACCATAAAATTTGCCTTTTTAGCTGATTATATTATAACGGATTATTCTGCGATTGTCTTTGAGTTATCCTTATTGAATAAACCGATCTTCTTTTATACTTATGATTATGATAGTTATTTAAAGAAAAGAAATTTCTATATTGATTTTAAGAAAGAAATGCCTGGTTTAATTGCAGAGGATCCAAAAGAAATTATTACAAGTATTCAAAAAAAGGATTATGATATAAAAAAAGTACAACAATTCAGAAAAAAATATATTTCTATACCAAAAGAAGGGTGTACCAATCGATTTATTCGTTTAATAATAGAACACATAAAAAAATAGAGCTTAGCTCTATTTTCCTAAATTGAAATTTCAACCGCACCACTAGGTGCGGCTTTTTTGATACAATAAAGGAGCCAAATCCCGGCAAGG
>CANQVY010000042.1 GCA_947627405.1 uncultured Bacilli bacterium
ATTTATAAAATAAAAAAGGGGATCCCCTTTTTTATTTTACTTTTATATCCACAATATCTTTCATAGCAATCACATCATTATCTAAAGTAATAATACAGTCTCTTACTTTTCCAGCAATTTTTGTATCATAAACTTGATTCGTAGTAATAATCTCCACACCAACATTAAAAGAATGTCTTCCTGGTTTAAAAATGCGATTTAGTTTTTCCTCTATATTATTTTCCTCAACAAAATTTTTTTCATTTTTTTCCGACCTCGTAGAAAAGGAAAAATCATCACTTTCAGATTTTACATAATAAACACTTCGATTATTATTAATTTCCTTATTAATATCATTTTGAAAAATTCTTGGTAGCTTTTTATCCATCCTCATCACCTAATAAATTTTATGTAAATCATTTATAAATATTAATAAAACCTCCATAATAAAAATGGTGATGATATGAAATTATCAAAATATAAATATGATAAATACATTTTATTTTCTATTTTTTTATTTTTTATAATGAGTATAGCCTCTATCTATAGTGCAAGTATTTACTCGGCAGAAGATAATTTGGTAGTAAAACAAATTTTATGGTATGGAATCGGAAGTATTTTAGTATTTTTTATCACTCGATTAGATAATGATTATTTTTATGAAAATTACAAATTGCTATATGTTTTAGGCAATATATTGCTACTTCTTTTATTGTTTTTTGGGCCTAGTATTAACGGTTCTAAATGTTGGTTTATTATTCCCAAAATCGGTAGTCTACAACCAAGTGAATTTATGAAAATATTCTTAGCAATTACCTTGTCTATTGAAGCCAATAAATTCAATAATCTCAAAGAACCTAACTTCAAACAAGAAATTCTATACATTTGCAAAATAATTGGATTAACTCTGATTCCGAGCTTCTTAACCTTTCTACAACCCGATACTGGAGTGGTTTTTATCTATTTTGTAATTGCTTTTTTTATTCTTTTAGCCTCTAAAATCAAAACGAGATGGTTTATTATTGGATTCTCATTAATCGCCATCCTATTAGGAACCATTTTCTATTTATATTTCTGCAATAAAAATTTGTTTATCCAACTTTTTTCAACCGATCTTTTTTACCGTTTAGAAAGAATTTTTGATTGGAAACAAGGCATAGGATATCAACTTGAAAACTCTCTAACCTCGATTGGATCGAGTGGCTTCTTTGGTCATGGATTTAATAATCTTCCTCTTTATTTTCCAGAGCCTGCCACTGATTTTATTTTTTCAGTATTTGCTTCAAATTTTGGATTGATAGGATGTCTTGTTTTAATTATTACAATTCTAATATTTGATTTTAGATTATTGTATATCTCAATAAATAGTTACAGTACAGATAAATATTTAGTTTTCTCTTTGTTAGGCATGCTCATCTATCAACAAATACAAAATATTTCCATGACCCTAGGTCTTCTTCCTATTACTGGAATTACACTCCCATTTATTAGTTATGGAGGATCCTCTTTAATTTCTTATATGCTAATTATTGGAATTGCACTTAATAGTAGTAATGCTATTAGAAAAAGAAGAATTTAAACACCTATTTTATCACATAAAAGACTACACCTTGTGTAGCCTATTTTTTTCGATTTTCAGTTTCAGATCCCTTATGATTTTCATTTGATTCATGTTTTTTTCCAGTTGTTAATTGTTCTATTTCATCCCTTGCTTTTTGGACTTCATCTTGTTTTGCTCGTTTTAAATCTTCCAATTGATTGATTACGTTAAAGGAATCATCTTCTACTTCTTTTAATTGATTTAACTGATTTTCTTTTTGATGCATCTGGTCTTGTTTTTCTTGACATGTCGTTAAATAACTATTAAATTTTTTTACAGATTTGTCATAATTTTTCTTTAAATCTGATGAAGTAGTTCTCGCTGAATCCCTTTTTTTCCTCAACAATTCCTCTTCTTCATATGCCTCTTGTTTCTGTTTGGCTATCATTTCCCTGTTTTCAGGTTTACTACTTTCTTTCGCTTGTTTGTAATCGCTCTTTATTTCTTGCAATTCATACAATCGCTGCTGCTTTTTGGTCATATTATTATAATCCTGATCTTGCAATTTTTCTAATTCTGCTTTTTGCAATAAATTTCGAACTAAAACCGTTCCACCAATTGCTGAAACCGCGGCAAAAATACCAACAGGTAAGCTAATAGCAGATCCAGCTATAAAAAGAATTATCGCTAATGGAATATATATTATTCTTCCCCTTTTACGTTCCCTACTTTTATAATACATCATATCATATTTCTTTTCTTTAAGAACATATTTATTGCAACCTTCAATAAGACGCTCTGCTTTTTCTCTTGCAATGTCAATATCATGCGCATTTTTTGTTTCCCATTTTTCAGCTTTTTCTAATTTAAATCTTTCATCTTCCAATTGTTTTTTTAAATCATGTAAAACTTTATTATTTTCTTCACTAATGTCTTTAGCTAAAGTTTCATCAGTCATATTCTCAGGATCAAAAAGATGAATTCCAGTAGGATCATTTTTAGATACAAAATTTTTAAAATTTTCATATTCACTTTGTTTTTCTTCCACTTTTTTATGAATACGCTTCAATTTGATTTGATTTTGTGTTAACTGTAAATTGATTTGCTGTATAGAATCATTTAAATGATCAATTCTTGTTTTTAAATAATTTATTCTTTCCTCATTACTCATAATTCACCTCTTAAAACACGCTCATTATACCATATTTTTATGTTTATGTCAAAACAATGACAATTGATTTGACTCTGGAAGATCTTTTAATATTCCCATTTCTTCCATTTTATCCATTAATGTCTTTGATACCTTACCTCTTGTTTGAAAATCGTCTTTACTTAAGAAGGGTTGTTCCCTTCGAGCTTCAACAATCATTTTCGCTACAGTATCTCCCAAGCCATCTATAGTTCTAAATGGTGGAATTAAAGCATTGGTCTTCTCATCAACAATAAAGTTAAGTGCTTCACTTCGATTCAAATCAATCGGCGCAAATACTATACCACGACAAGATGCTTCTAAAGCCACTTTTAAACTTTCAGAAATACTATTTTCCTTGTTTGATGCCTCATATCCTTTATTAATTATTTCTTCAAGTCTTTCTTCAATAGCTTCTTTTCCTTTAATCATAGTCGCAATATCAAAATCATCCACACGTACGGAAAAGAACGCAGTATAATACCATACTGGATGGTATACTTTAAACCAAGCAATTCGAAGAGCACTCATAACATAAGCACAAGCATGTGCTTTAGGGAACATGTATTTTATCTTATGGCAAGATTCAATATACCATTCATCTATATTGGCTTCTCGCATTTTTGTTTCCCATTTTTTCCACGTTTCTGGATCTTTCGAAGCTTTTCCCTTACGCACAAACTCCATGATTTTAAATGCGTCTAATGGTTTTAATCCGTGGTAAGACAAATAAACCATAATATCATCACGACATCCAATAACTTGACTAAATTCACATATTTTATTTTTAATTAATTCTTGAGCATTTCCAGTCCATACATCCGTTCCGTGAGAAAGACCTGATATCTTAACCAATTCACCAAATGTTTTTGGTTTTGTCTCAACAAGCATTTGAATAACAAATCGAGTTCCTAATTCAGGAAGGCCTAAAGTACCTGTTGGACAATGAATATCCTCCTCGCTTACTCCTAATGCTTCTGGTGAACATAAAAGACTTAATACTTTTTTATCATCCATCGGAAGCTTTGTTACATCAATTTGTGATAAATCTTGAAGCATCCTTAAAACTGTTGGATCATCATGTCCTAATATATCTAGTTTTAAAACATCATCTTCAATAGAATGATAATCAAAATGAGTCGTTCGCCACAAAGATGTATTATCATCCGCAGGATATTGAAAGGGTGTAAAATCAATAACATCCATATAAGCAGGAATAACAACAATTCCCCCCGGATGTTGTCCAGTTGTACGTTTTACTCCTGTACATCCCTTTGCTATTCGATCCACTTCTGCCGTTCGCATATTTAAAATTCCTTTATCTTCACAATACCCCTTAACATACCCATAAGCTGTTTTTTCAGCTACTGTACCAATAGTACCAGCTCTATAAACATTATCTATACCAAACAGCTCTTTAGTATATTCATGAGCTTTCCATTGATATTCTCCCGAAAAGTTAAGATCAATATCTGGTACTTTATCTGCATTAAAGCCAAGGAAAGTCGCAAAAGGCATATCTTGACCATCTTTTTCCATTTTTGTTCCACATTTTGGACAATTCATATCGGGAAGATCAAATCCACTTGAATACTTAGAACCTAAACTTTCACCATTCACTTCAAAAATACTATGTTTACAATTAGGGCATCTATAATGTGCCGGAAGTGGATTTACTTCTGTAATTCCCATCATTGTTGCTACAAAAGAGGATCCAACAGAACCACGAGATCCTACTAAATATCCATCATCATTACTCTTTTTAACCAATTTTTGGGCAATCAAATAAATAACATCAAACCCTCCGTTGATAATACCCGATAATTCTTGTTGAATTCTATCTTCAATCAATTTAGGAAGTTTATCTCCATACAAATTATGAGCTTTCCCGTAGACAAGTTCATTCACTGTTTCCACCGAGTGTTCAATTCTAGGAGAAAATGGAATTCCCCCTGTTTCTACAATGACTTCGATAACATCAATCCTATCCGCTATTTTATTTGGATTTTCAATAACTAATTTTTTGGCTAAAGATTCTCCTAAAAAGCGAAAATCATCTAACATTTCATTTGTTGTTCTAAAATGATTACTAGGAATTTCCTGAATACTTGGTTTATTCAATGGATGATTGCCTCCTCCAGGAACCCTTTGATGAACAATAACTTCTCTATAAATTTTATCATTTCTGTGCAAATGATGTACATCACCAGTTGCTACAATCATCTTTCCAGCGGCTTCTGTTGCTTCAATAATCTTTTTAATATGATTTTCTAATTCCTTTTCATTCGTAAATTCTCCCATTTGAATTAAATGATTATAGCATTCAAGAGGTTGTACTTCTACATAATCATAAAAATTAATAATATTAATCAATTCTTCATTGCTTTTACTTTTAGCAGATTGAAAAACTTCACTTTCATAACATCCACTACCAATTAATAATCCTTCTCTATAGGTATTGATTACACTTCGAAGAATTCTAGGAGTTTTATATAAATATTTTGTATTGGCAAGGGAAATAATTTTAAATAAATTTTTAAGTCCCATCTTATTCTTGCAAAGAATATTGAAATGAAAGCTACGTCCATATTTATGGATTTCTTCTTTACTAACCAATCGATCTAAATCTGAAATCTTTTCATAATTTTGATCATTCAACTTTTTTAGCATCTTATGCAATACCAAAGCTGTTCCTTTTGCATCATAATCTGCTCGGTGATGAGCATCTTCATCCCATTCTACATTGTATCTTTTTACCAATGCACTTAAAGAATGTCTTGCATAATTGGAATCCAGTACACGAGACAATTCCAAAGTATCAATCACCGTATTGGTAAACGTCCCTAGATTATATTTTTTATAGGCCATTTCCAAAAAAGACACATCAAATTTTGCATTATGTGCAACCATAGGTAAATCTTTATACCATTCTATAAAGCGTTTAATAGCATTTTCTTCATTATCTTTTTCTTCTAACATTTCATCCGTAATATTCGTGACATCGATAATTTTTTGTTCTAGCTTTCTACCCGGATTAATAAGTTCATCATAGGTATCAATAATTTCTCCATTACATATTTTAACAGCTCCTATTTCTATGATTGAATCTTTACCTCCCGCATTAAACCCTGTCGTTTCAAAATCAAAAACAACATAAGTAGTATCCAGCAAGGATTGATCTGTTGGCCGAATAACAATATCTACACAATCTTCAATTAATGTTAATTCTGTACCATATATTGCTTTAAACGGTTTTTCTCCTTCCTTTAAGTTTTTATTCATTCCTTTAACTAATCGATAGACAGCAGGAAAAGCTTGCCCTCCATTATGGTCCGTAATAGCAATGGCTTGATGCCCCCACTTTTTAGCTTGATTAACAAGTTGAACCGCATCGACAACACCATCCATTTGACTCATCATAGTATGTGCATGCAATTCAACCCTTTTTTCTTCAGCAAGATCATCGATTTCTGTTTCTTTTTTATCAAGAATATTTACATCTCGTATATTTAAAACCAATTCTCTAGAATAGACATCATTTTTTGTATATCCTCTTATCTTTAACCATTTTCCCTCTTTTAATTCCTTAACCAATTTTTGAAAATCGTCATCTTCTCTAACAAATACTTTACAATAAATACTATCTGTATAATCGGTAACTTTTAAAGTAATAATTTTAAAATTACTTTTACTTGATTCAAAAACATCTGTGCCAAATACATAACCCTCTATAGTCAAATTATTTTCTTCACCTACTATATCATTAATCGAAATAGAATCATCTCTTATCAATCTACCAATTATAACATTAGGATCATTTATTTTTTCTCTTTGAAAAGATTTTTTTTCTATTTTTGACGTTTTATATATAGTGGGTTCTTTTTCAACAAGTTCCTGTGTATTTTCTCGATCTTTATTTATTGTATTCAAAATACTATTTGATGAAGAAAGTTCCAGAGTGCACTCTATTGAAAAACCATACTTTTTAAAATATTTATTGATATCATCAATAATCTTATTCATATCTTCAAACTCTTTTTGATTATCCACAAGAATTTTATAATTTCCTTCTTCTTCTTTTAAATTATCAACAAACATAGTAGATAAAAAAAGTTTACTTTTTAACTTACTTAGAATAAATTTATAATATTCTAAAACGAAACGATTATCCACATGATCGATCGACAAAGAATAATCTGTTTCTCTTATATTTTGAAAGGCATATTTTAACTTTTCTTCAAACCTTTCTATAATTGAAATAGGAAACGTACTTTTATTATGAATCAAAAATGTCCAAGAATTCTTTTTTTTATCAACAATAACTTTTTCTAAAGAAGCATCATTAAAAGAAGAGATATACTCTTCTTCCATATGCAATTGTTGTAATAATATCATCATTTTATCATTCATAATGATCCCCCTATCTAGATAACTTCTTTTTCACTAAGTCTTGAAATGTACTTTCTGTTTTTTATACAAAAATCTATAAAATCATATAAATCAACTTTTCTAAGTTCTTTTTCTACAGTGTAACAGTTAATATCAAAAGCAATGCTATCTCTTCTCATATATTTAACCATATCTTCCTTATCAGCACCTAAATACATCAACCAATAAGGATAAAGTTGCCTTTTTAAAACTTTTAATTTACTATTTCCATCCAAATATCTACTTTTTCCACTTAAACGTGTATATAGTTCGTTCATTATAGCAAGTTCCAAAACAGCATCTACAATATCACTATATTCTGGTCTAAAATCACGTAATTTTACCTTCATAACAAAATGTATCATATCAATTACTGTTTTTACATCACTTTCATTATCGTTATGTCGCCCCCACACAAAAGCATATTTATTTGCTTTTGGAATATAAGAAACTACATCAAGCATAGGATGCGTAACAAAAACATCAAATTCATCATTAACAGGAATACGAATAATATCTTTTATAAAAGTATTAATTCTTCTTTTATATTTATCCCACGTTTTCATTAAATAAACTCTATGTTTTTCACTTTCTTTTCTAAAAATAGGATAATAATCACTCTCAAACATTAAATTATATATTGTGTCATCATCAGGAATAAAATCATTTTCATCTTTTAATATATTTATATTGTCTCTTTCTAATTTTGTATATTCTTTTTGATATATTTTCCATAACTTCATCTTGTGTTTGTGAATTACTTCAGATATGGAAGCTTGAAATAAGATATTCCAACTAATCATATAATCATTAATTATAAAATTAAGTTTCATAAACCCACCACTTTTCATATAATTAATATATCATATAAGATTTTTTTTTTAAACAATATTGAAAAAAAAGTCAAAAAAAGTTATAATTTTTCAACATTTTTTGTTTTGAAAATAACCATCTTTGGTTATTTGCCTTTTCCTAGAAATAGCAAGAGAATTGGATTGAATAGATTCCGTAATTGTAGAAGAAGCCCCAATCATACTATTTTCTCCTATAGTTAAAGGCGCAACTAAAACACTGTTCGATCCAACAAATACATTCTTACCTAATTTAGTCTGCTCCTTTTTATGACCAATTCCTTTATAATTAGCAAATACAACTCCTGCTCCTATGTTACAATCTTCTCCTATATAAGCATCTCCTATATATGTCAAATGTTTCGCTTTAACACCATTACATAAGATGGAATTTTTAATTTCAACAAAATTCCCAATTGTAGTATTAGAATAAATCTTTGAATGTGAATGAATATGAGCGCTAGGCCCTATTTTATTATTAGACCCAATGTCACTATCTTCTATAATCGTATAACTATCAATGTAATTATTTTCACCAATAATACAATTTCCTCTTATACTAACATTTGGATATATAATAGTACCTTTCCCTATCTTAACGTCTTTATCTATGTAAACACTGTTTTTATCCTTAAAAACAACTCCATCTTTTTCTAATTTTTCTATCATTTTATCACCATTTTTATTGTAACATAAATTAAAATAGAACTCTATATCTATAATAAAATAATATACAAAAAGAATAATACACAATTTAATACATATACTATAGAAGTAAATCATTGTTATAAAATTATCAATTTTAATAAAAAAAATAAATTAATATATTGACAAAAAAAACTAGTATGTTATAATTTTAAATGTCTACTGTTATTGATTCATTGAATCAATACATATAAAATGCGGATGTAGTTTAATGGTAGAACCTCAGCCTTCCAAGCTGACTACGGGAGTTCGATTCTCCTCATCCGCTCCAGTGACGTTTCTGTTCGAACTTTTATAGTTTGAACTTAACATATATAATCAATCCGTTCGGGTTGATTTTT
>CANQVY010000043.1 GCA_947627405.1 uncultured Bacilli bacterium
CCACTGGATCCATTCCAACAATAACCGCTACGGCCCAAACAACGGATCCAGATGAAGAAGCGCAAGTGCAAGTTCAAGAAACTGGAGGCAATTATCAATTAAAATTTTCGATTCCACAAGGACCCACGGGACCAATAGGCCCAGCAAATGGTTTGGCGGCTTATGGTGGTATATATAATACAGTTGAACAATCCGTGAATATTAGTACAATACATACGCCCACAAATGTTATTTTAACAACCCCTATGCCCACACAAAATATAGATGCATCTAGGGGAAATATCATAGTCGGTGAAAGTGGAGATTATATGATTACTTATTCCATAACTTTACTTGCTGATACAGCGGGAACTGTAAAGTCTTATGTTCGTAATAATAATCTAGATATTACCCAAAGCAAAATTACCAATACTCTAACCCAAAACCAATTAATTACTTACAGCAATACGATTATTACTACATTAGATGCAAATGAAACGATCGACTTAGTACTTGAATCAAATAACACAGGTTTTCTAACTGTTAAATCGGCTACACTTACAATTTTAAAACTAAGTGCCGGTGAAGATTAATCAACCATTTAAAACTGCAAAAATCATTTTGAATAAGACAAAAATATTGACTATTAAAAAAAATGATATATAATAATCATTATCAGAAAAAAAGTTTAAATAAATTAGGAGAAAAATATAGATAGGTAAAAATTATTACCAAAATAAATAAAATAGATCCTAAAAAAACAGTATATGAATTATGCTAAGAAAAGTAGAGCTAAAAGATTGGACCATACTTTCTGATAAAAAAAAGAAATACAACTAAAAAATGTTTCTTTTTTTATGATTCTATTAAATTGACAAATTGGAAGTGAAAAAAATGGAGTTAAAAAATATGGATTTATCTTTAATTAGAACCAATATGATTTTAAATCGAAAAAAAAAGAATATAACTTATGAGGGAGTCAATTGTTATGGACAAGCCTTAAATATTTCTTTTATGCCAAAAGTGATTCATTTAGATCAATATAAGGTAGGATGTTTTTCAGGCAAAAACACACAACATTTACAAACCCCTGATTTAATTGCTAATTTAGAAAGTGACTTAGATGCATTACATGTAAAATATAGCAAATCTCTTCCTATTTGTTCTTTAAAAAAAGAGGATGCCTGGAAAATTATTCTCTTTGTAAAACAAAATAAAAATGCCTCTTTTAAAGAAAAAATTTCACAAATCGGAGGTCCAAATGAAATAAAAGATTTTCATTTTATAAAACTCCAAGATTGGGAGTATTCCTCTAAAATGGGATATAAAAAACCAGTGCAAAAAGGTAGTTATAGAAAGATGGTAAAAGAATTAAAAAGAAAAGGATACAATTATGTAAAAACATATAAATTAATGATAAAATAGTGAAGGAATTTCTTCATTATTTTTTTTTGGTATGATATAATCGTTTATAGGTGATAAAATGAATTATTTTGAATTTATTTTAAAAGTCATTTGTGAAAAAAGGGTATATGGACCATTTCTTACCATTTTGTTTGGGATGATGATTTATAAGATTTTTATAAAAATTCTTCATAATCTGTTGATAAAAGGCAAAGATGGATTTGAAAAGAAAAGAAGAATGACTATTTTTAATTTAATGAGAAATATTATTACTTATCTTATTTACATGATTATTTTACTAATTATATTGAGTATTTTTGGAATAAATGTCTCTTCCATTTTAGCATCCTTAGGAATTGTATCGGTTGTTTTAGGCTTGGCCCTACAAGATACAATAAAAGATTTTATAAATGGAATTTTTATTATCACTGATAATTTCTTTGTTGTTGGAGATACTATTAAATATAATGATTTTCAAGGAGAAGTTATCGCATTAGGATTTAGAACGACCAAAATAAAAGATTGGGAAGGAAAAGTAAAAATTATAGCCAATCGAAATATTTCAGAAGTGACAAATTTATCTCAACAAAGAGCCTCCTTATTTATAAGGATACCCAGTGCTTATGAAATAAAAAAGAAAGAAGTAGAAAACACAATAAGAAAAATACAAGATAGAATTGAACAATTTAAAGGTGTTTATAAAACGGAATATTTAGGAATCTCTAAATTTGCAGATAGTTTCACGGAATATACTTTAAAAGTTGTATGCAAATCTTCTGATCAATGGCAAATAGAAAGAGATATTTATGGAATTATTAAAGAAGCTTATGATGCCAAAGAAATAAATATTCCATATCAAAAAATAGAAATATTAAAAGGATAAAAAGGAGTGAAATTATGCCAACACCACATATAGAAAGTAAAAAAAATGAAATTGCCGAAAATGTTTTAATGCCAGGAGATCCTTTACGTGCAAAATACATTGCTGAAAAATTTTTGACGGATTATAAATTAGTCAATAGAGTTCGAAATATGTATGCTTATACAGGATACTATAAAGGAAAAAGAGTAACCATATTCGCATCTGGTATGGGAATTCCAAGTATCGGAATATATGCTTATGAATTGTTTCAATTTTATAATGTACAAAGAATTATTCGTATCGGTAGTGCTGGAAGTCAACATAAAGATGTTAGAGTAAATGATGTCGTTTTATCTATGGGAGCTTATTCATTAAGCTATTATGATAAACTTCTCGATGGGAATGATAAAAACATTGTTCGAAGTTCTTTTGCTTTAAATGAAAAAATCATAAAAACGGCTAAAAAATTAAATAAACCGATTGTTTATGGATTAACCATGACAAGTGATGTTTTTGACGTTTATGTTGATTTTGAAAAATTTAGAAAAAATTTTCCAAATGTAAATTTCTTAGCTGTTGAAATGGAAGCTTTTGGGCTTTTCTATTTAGGAGAAAAATTTAAAAAAGAAACAGCGTGTTTAATGACAATTGTTGATTCAAAATATGAAAAGAAACAATTAACCAGTCAAGAACGAGAAAAAAGCTTAGATGAAATGATTATACTTGCTTTAGAAGCGCTTATATAAAAGAAAAAAATGCATATAATAAAAAAAGGTGATATAGTGGAAACAAAAAAGATAGATAAAAATACCTATAAAATTCATTTGATTAAAACAGACAAATTTAAAAATATTGATGTAAGAATTTCTTTTCGAAATAAAATAAAAAAAGAAGAAATTACCAAAAGAAATTTTTTGACATCAATATTAACTTACTCAACAAAAAAATATAAAACCAAAAGAGATTTAATGGTCAAAATGCAAGATTTATATGGAGTAAATATTTCTGCAAAAAATATACGATTAGGCAATAGTATGCTTAGTATATTTACAATGTCTACTTTGGAGGAACAATACACGGAACCTGGAAATTTAGAAGAATGCATAAAATTGCTTTTTGAAATACTTTTTCAACCAAATGTAGAAAAATTAAAATTTGATAAAGAATCATTTGATATTGTTCAAAAAAACATTGAAACAGAAATAAAAAGTTTTAAAGAAAATAAAGATGCTTATGGAATTACCAGAATGTTTGAAAATATGGATGAAAATGCTCCTTTTTCTTATCGAATGGTTGGGTACTATGATGATTTTAAAAAAATAGATCAAGAAAATTTATATACATACTATAAAGAATTTATACAAAATAATATTATAGATATATATGTAATTGGAAATTTTGATGCCTATGAAGTGGAAAAGTTCATTGGCAAATATTTTAAATTTTATAAATTAAACAAAGATTTTAGTCCCTATATAAAAAATAGCAAAATGCCTAAAAAAATTCGTAAATTTATTGAAACAGACGATTTATCTCAATCCAAGTTGGCAATTGGCTGCCGATATAAAGAGTTAAGCGAATTTGATTTTAAGTATACACTGACGCTATATAATTTAATATTAGGAGTATCTTCCGATTCAAAATTATTTCGAGTTGTACGAGAACAAAATTCCCTAGCATACTATGTATATTCTCGAATAAGCAAACTAGATGATCTATTACTAATTGTATCTGGAATAGAAGGAAAAAATTTCGAAAAGACATTTAAATTAATTCAAGAACAGATGGAGGCAATAAAAAAAGGAGACTTTACAGAAGAAGAAATGGAAAAGGCCATCACATTTTTTATTTCTGCATTGGAACAATTAGAAGACAATCAATATGAAATTTTAGAAAATTATGTATCTATGCAATTGTTAGGTATTGATGATATAGAAACTAGAAAACAGAAAATAAGAGAAGTCACAAAAGAGGATATTAAAAGAGTGGCTAAAAGTATAAAAATAGATACAGTTTATTTATTAAAGGGGGATAAGAAAGATGAAGAAAATTAATTTAAAAGGATTAGATGTAACAATCTATACAAAGAAATTAAAAAATGGATTGGATGTTTTCCTTATTCCCTATGAGAATAAAAATAATTATTTCTTATCTTTTTTAACAAAATATGGATCCTCTGTTGATGATTTTGTTCCAATAGGGAAAAAGGAATTTCTACATATTCCTCAAGGAGTTGCCCATTTTTTGGAACATAAAATGTTTGAAAATGAAGATGGATCGAACCCATTTAGTTTTTATTCTGAAAGTGGAACAGGAGTAAATGCAAATACTTGGTTTACTAGAACCCAATATATTTGCTATGGAAATAATGAAATTGAAAAAAATTTAGAGTATTTATTAGAATTTGTTTCTGCACCTTACTTTACAGATGAAAACGTCAAGAAAGAACAAGGAATTATCGAACAAGAAATTAAGATGTATGACGATCAAGCGGAATGGAAAATTGATGATGTCTTAAGACTTGGAATTTTTAAAAATGAACCCACAAGAAATGATATTGCAGGAACAGTAGAAGAGATTAATAAAATTACAAAAGAAATCTTATATGCATGTTATTATACATTTTATACACCATCAAATATGGCTTTTTTTGCAAGTGGAAAGATGAATATAGATAAAATAGAAGCAATTCTTGATGCCTATGATGTAAAATATAAAGCTAAAAAGACGAAGATAAAAACAAAAGATTATAAAGAACCAGACGAAGTCTATAAAAAGGAACAAAGAATGAAAATGAATGTTGTTGTTCCAAAATTGGGATATGCAATAAAAATAAACAATACTCAATTTTCATGTACACCTGAATTTTTAGATTATTATTTAAATTTATTTTTAACAATCAAATTTGGTCTTACTTCAAAGTTTAGAGAAGAAGCAAAAAAGGAACAATTAATGACTTCTTTCTATGCAGAAATATTTACGATTTCTGATCATACAACAATTAGTTTTTATGCCGATAGTGAAAAACCAGATGCGCTGATTGAAAAATTGAAAAAAGAATTGTTAAAAAGAGACATAGAAGAAGAAGATATTAAAAGAATTCAAAAAGTATGGAAATCTTCTGAAGTACAAATGACAGATAATATTGAAATCACTTTAAATAATTGCATACAAGATTATTTAAGATATGGTCAAATTATAACGGATCGCCTAGATAAGATTAAAATGTTAAACAAAAAAGATTTAGATGACATATTATCTAAAATTGATTTTAATAATGTATCATATGCCATTATTGAACCAAAAGAAGAAATAAAATAGTTTCTTTTTTTATAAAATTATGCTATTCTTTTAA
This sequence comes from uncultured Bacilli bacterium, assembly GCA_947627405.1. GTDB lineage: Bacteria > Bacillota_I > Bacilli_A > RF39 > UBA660 > CALVUP01. Next base: position 5,601 of record CANQVY010000043.1, read on the forward strand.
TAGAAGGTAGTGATAAGATGTATATTGATTTAATCATATGTATTTTACTGTTAATAATAATGTTGGTATGGTTTAAAAAGTTTGATAGCTATATATATGCTTTTGGTATTTTGGATATTATGCTACGTATATTATTTTTTATCAAAACGCATATGGATGTACCAATGTTTACAAAAATATTAGGATATTTGCCATCTTCTTTAGCAGGTCTTATAGAAAAATATACCTCGGGAACATTAGAATTAATTTTACTTTGGATTATTGTTGTACTTTACATCATTTTTGAATATCATATAATAAAGTTTTTTGCGAAAAAAAGAAAATAATGATTAGGAATGCTATGGCATTCTTTTTTATACAGAAATTGGCAAAGAAAGAAAAAATAAAATTGGATACAAGAGTTATCGTGTGGGAATACTATTAAAGAAAGGAGTGTAAGATGAAAAAATTTTTAAATTTAGCTATAGCTCTTGTAATGGCAGTGACATTTACAATCCACTCTACAAAAGCATTAACAAAATGGGAAGCCAATGATTGGCAAACAGAGTATTATGGATTTGTTACAAAGAAGACAAATAATATAACAAATCTAAAAGGAAGTGAAAATACTCTAGCTGAATCCGGAATGAAAAAAGGACCATATAGTTATGCAAGTCAAGCAAAGTTAAAAGATACAATTACTGAAGAGGTGTATATTGGTTTAAACAAGGATAATTATTTAAATGGGGATTTATTTGAAGTCTCATTAGCCTTAAAAAATAAAGCGGGAGAGTATGTAAGTGAAGAAGTAGTTACTACACAAAAACAAGGGGATCATTTTGTTGTTACTGCAAATGGAACGAAAGATTTTAAAGCCATTATAGATAAGGATGGAGTTTATACTTATAGATGGCATATAAAACAAGACGAAGGGAAAACGTATGTAACTTTTACAGTATTAAATAATAAAGATACAATTCAATCAACAGGAAAAATAGATATGGATACAATGCAAACAAATGATACAAAAACTCCAATTGCAAATGAAAAAGACGTATCTGTAAAATATTTATGGTTTTGTAATATTAAGGCAGACTATGGGGTAGACGTATATACGGTTTTACCACAAGAAGAAGGAAAAGATATTACAATTGCGAAAAATCCAAATACTTATGATGAAATCATCCTTTATGTAGCGATTGCTTTACTAGGATCTATAGCACTTGGATATTTGATTAAAAAAAAGGTCGCTAGATAATTATATAAAAAGATGATATAATGATATCATCTTTTTAATTGATAAGATAAGAGGGATATAATGAAAAAGCAGAATTTAAAAAGAAAAACATCCTATAGGTGTAAACATAACAAGAAACAAAATAGAAAATTTCGTCTATGGGTATGGATTTTCATTATAACAATTAGTGCAGGAATGATGATTGTATCTGTATGGAAAATATTGGATTGGAAAAGAGATAATCAAAATACAAATAAACAAATAGATGCACTTAATGAGGAAATAAAAGTTGAAAATGTTCCTTCAAACGATTCAGATGAAATGGTCAATCCTCCAAGTGAAAAAGATAGCGATTATTGGAAATACATGGAATTGCCTCTTATCAGTGTGGATTTTGATGAGCTAAAACAAAAGAATAAAGATACAGTAGCGTTTTTAAAAGTAAACGGAACGAATATTAATTATCCTGTTGTACAAGCCAAAAATAATGATTATTATTTGCATCATTCCTATGATAAAACAAAAAATGATGCAGGATGGGTATTTCTAGATTATCGTAATAACTTAGACCAATTACAAGATAATAACATTATTTATGCACATGGAAGATATGATATGACTATGTTTGGATCTTTAAAAAATGTTTTTAAAGAGAACTGGTATGAAAATACGGAAAATTATGTTGTACATTTGTCTACTCCAAAAGAAAATACATTATGGCAAGTTTTTTCTGTTTATAAAATCAAAACAGAAACCTATTATTTAACAAGTAGTTTTGGAAGTACTTCATCCCATGAAAAATTTATAAAAACAATAAAAAGTAGAAGTAAATATAATTTTAACACGAGTGTAAACACAAAAGATAAAATTCTTACACTTTCTACTTGTTATAATCAAAAAGAAAAAGTTGTTTTGCATGCAAAATTAATTAAAATTCAAAAAAGATAAAGACTCCTATTTGTAATAAATAGGAGTCTTTTTATATTCTTCTTCAATAATTTCTTTATTGTTAGAAACAATAGAATGGTATACCTTTGTTGCTCGATATTCAAGCAATAACATTCCATTATTTTTTAGGGATGCAAAGCGAGAAACAAGAGGAACTTTTAATTCTTTTTTTATTTTGTTTAAATACTTTTTTCCTTTTTCATTAAATCCTAATAGCCGAATATATTCTATCTTTTTATATTGCTTTGCTTCTTCTTTCGTAAAATTACATAATATATGGCAAAACATACGATTTAATTTGCTATAAGTGTATCTTTTTGTTTTTACTAAATTAATTAATTCATCAAAACTATTTGCTTTTAAAATATATTTATTAATTCTATTTTCAATTCCTTCATCTACAGTCTGATAAATATTTAAATTTTTTTCCGTAAGTATTTTGTATTTCAAAAATGGGAAATATTGTTCTAATAAATAAATAGTTTCATAATGTTTCTTATGATAAATAGGAACATATTTTTTGATATTCAATTGAGCACCGATCGCTTTTCTTAAACAAGAAGCATTAATAATATCAGATCCTAAATCATCAGATTTATAATTGTTTGTCCTTTTTATAGCTATAGATTCTATATTATAATTGTTCTTTTTTATTTCTTTTATATAACTTAAGCCTAATAAATCATTGGGCAAAACGATTCGAAAACCTGACAAATCATGTAAAGCTTTACTCATACTGGTAGGATAATTAAAACCTTTATTTAAATAAGAATGCACACGTTTTGTATAGTCTTTATCGTGTAATTGGATATCAACAAGCCGTTTTAAAAGATCAATATCATTTGTTTCGCTACCAAAGATAAGTTTATTGACTTTTAATTCATGCAATAAAGAAATTGCACCATGGGCAAAAATATCAGCACTTTGTGTTGCAAATACATAAGGAATTTCCACAACCAAATCCACTTGATTTTCTAAAGCCATTTCACATCGAGACCATTTATTAACAATCATAGGTTCTCCTCTTTGAGAAAAGTGGCCACTCAT
>CANQVY010000044.1 GCA_947627405.1 uncultured Bacilli bacterium
TCCATATATGGATCAATCGTAGAATCTCCAGCGTCAATTTTCTCAAGCATTTCTTGTAAACCTTCTTTAAAAATATCTGGTGCTGTCTCTAAAGATTTTCCAAGTGCAACTGGAACCGTATAATGCTGTACCAAGATTTCCAAACTCTTTAAATAATAAGGGAGCATTAAATCAATCGTATGAAGATGTTTCTTATAATAACTTTTTAAAGAAATATATTGACTTTTAAAAGCATAACCTGCCGCAACACAAATAAGTACAAAGATAATAGCATTCATACTTGAGATACCTATTAAAAAACCAAAAGCAAGAGTTATAAAGGCATTTGTGATTCTTTTTTGAAAGCAAATTTCTGCATCAATCTCAGGGCCGTATTTTGCATGAAGCAGAAATTCATAATCATCTTCTTTAAACAAATTAAAAATATCTTTATTGTCAGTTAAAAATTGTTTTCCACTCAATGTGTTATTATAAAATAATGCAAATAAAATTAAACCACCAAAAATTAAAACTTCCATTATTCAACACCTACATTTTCATTATAATATCTCTCACCTTTTAATATAAACCATGTATTGACTATAATCACAAAATGAAGCAAAATTTGTACATAAAATTTATCCAACATTTTAACATACGTTTCATTTCCTACTAAAGCTTGGACTAATAAACATAAAAAGTAAAGAGCAAAGCCAAATTTTAAAAACTTTCCATGAAAAGCTTTTCTATCTGTTCGATCTCTATATACACTTTCTACAAGCATATCTATATCATTTTGCATGTTTTCTAAACTTTCTCCACTATCTCTAGAACCTTCTTTTGTAATTTGTAAAAACAATTGATGCATATTTTTTACGATAAAATAAGGATATTTACTATCCATAAAAGCAATAGATTCTTCAATATTTCCATTTTTATAGGATAAATCGATCATATATCTTACGTCGCTTAAAATCGGTTCTTCCAATACGCCTGATGATAAAACTCCCTCTAGTGATTTAACAAAAGATTTAGTCGTTGCAAATTCCATGATCGTATTGGTTGTATATACTTGTACTTGTTCAAATACAAATTCACTGTAAATTCTTTTTGTACGAAGATAAGCAAGATAAGGTACAATAGCAATGACTAGACCAACATAAATAGCTGAAATAATTACGTTATAAAAATATAAAAAAGAAACAACCGCAGCAAAAAGACCGAGTATAGAACATTGAGCTACATAATCCTTAAAAGAATAATTTTGGCCCATTTGTTTCACTTTATCTTTTACAGCTGCATAAGAGTATGGCGCATATCGATTGGTAAGATTGCCAGATTGATCTTTGACAAATTTTGTAACATCACGACCACTATATTGGCGATACAAAACAACAAATAATCCTAAAACAATTAGTATAAATAATTCGATTACACTCATAGTGTACCTCCTATAACGTTTCTATCTGTGAAGTAGTGACTCCTCCATGATTTGAAACAATTCGATCATTTCCTATATTACCACTGTTATAAGTGGATTTTGAAGTCGTTATATTTTGACTTTGCCCAATGTTATTAGCTGTTGTATCAATAACATTCTCCAAAAAAATACCTTGAGCAGCTAAATAATCCATCAAATGTTTGCTTGGATTTTGCTTAACAGCCGTTCCTTCAAAGCTTTTTTTATATAAAACACGAGATTGTGGTTTATTATCATCGTCTACATAAAACTCACATACTTCATCAATTTCACGATGAAAACGCTGATATTTCGTACTGTAATAAGCTTTAATATGAACTCCTAGTTGTATATAACGATAAATAGTAGATAAAAATTGATCAACATCCAAATCGGTTTCCATCAAACTATATAGACGATAGGGAATGGCCGAAGCTTTATCCGCATGAATGGTTGATAAAATATTATGTCCTGATGAAATTGAATTTCGTACAGCTGTAACAGCTTCTGCGCTACGTACTTCGGATAATAATATCCATTTTGGATTTTGCCTCATACAAGTAACAAGCACATCTGTATAAGAAGCTATGTTATTGGTCTTCATAGCTACAATATCACGATGAGGAAATATGCGATCTAAATGAAGTTCCAATGTATCTTCAATAGTGATCAATTTTTCATTTTCTTTGGTATGAGATGCTAAATATTTAACAAATTCGGTCTTACCTGAACCTGTTTCTCCTGCAACAATAACATTACAATGTCCTTCAACACATCGAATTAAAAAATCGTGGATATCGCTGGTTACATAGTCTTCCTTTAAAAGTTTTTCCTTCTCAAGTCGAATCTTAGCCGGTGTTTTACGAATAACAAGTGCAATTCCATTTGTAGCAATGGATTCATGTACAAAATTTAAACGCAATTCAGTAGATTCAGCATCTAAAAACGGATTGGCACTATTAAAGCTTACTCCCATAACATTAGAACACTGAAAAGCAAGCTTTTCTACCAATGCATTATCAAGCCCGGCAATTTCAGTTCTGTAATTTCCCTTAGTCAAAGAACGAATCCATACTTGTCCATTGTTTGAGTAAGAAATATCTGTAATATCATCATTTTCTAATAATGGTTGAAAGGGACCAAAGTCCAATTGTTCAAACACATTATCATTCATATTAGCCCCTCCCTTTTTTCTTTTATCCTATATCTGCTGTCCAAACGGTTACCCTGTTAATCCAATTTTTTAACGTTTCATTAGCAATACTAACATCTTCTACATCCGGTTTACTTCCTGCATCTGTAGGCACAGGTACTATATCTGTATTATAATTTCCCAAATAACTCGCTTTTGATAAAAGTACCCAATAATCATGCGGAAGTGCAAAAATAATTTGGGAAGGTACAGAAAGTTCATCAATATTTTCAAAAACATTATTTCCTGAAGCATCATTGACAGCTAAGACCTTAACATTTTGTAATAGTTTTCCAACCATAATTTTATCATTATCTTTGCTATTTCCACTATCTTTATTAATCGCCTTTAAATATATATCAATATAATTTCCTGGTAAAATAGAATTTCCATAAGTAGAAGCCATATTTACATCTAAACTATATAATTCATAACCATCTGGATAGTTACCTATAATACTATTATCAATAAGTTGTGCCTCTTCTACAATAGATCCCTCATAGAACAAACTTCCTATGGGAATTACACTATTTGTTTGTGTATATTTATCAACAATCAACTGTTTATCGGTATAAGGTTTTCCTTGTAACATAGCCGGTGGAACCTCTATTGTTCCTACCATTTCATCAGTAATTTTTGTTCCTGGATTAATAGTCACTCGAGCATAAGGAACAGTTATAGGATTAATTTGATCGGATATTCTTTTTTGATAACCAAGATATAAAACAACAATTCCTAGAATAACACAAATAATAGTAACTGTATTTTTATTTGATAAAAACTTTTTTAATCCTGACATATGTATCCCCTTTCCTATCCATTCTATTTACTCTGTTCCTGTATTTTCTGTCCATACAGTAACACTATTAATCCAATTCTTTAATTCTTCATTAGCTATACTTACCTCATCTACATCGTCACTACTACCTGCATCAGTAGGTACAGGCGTAATGTCAGTTGAATAACTTCTTAAATAACTAGCTTTTGTAAGAAGAATCCAATATTCATATGGAAGTGCAAAAATAAGTTGAGAAGGAGTAGAAGTCCCTTCTTGTTTTTTAAATACACTATTTCCAGACGAATCTTTTACAGCTAATACCTTTATATTTTTAAATAATTTCCCAACCATAATTTTATTATTTGTACTATTGGTTGCCTTTAAATATATATCAATATAATTTCCTGGTAAAATAGCATTTCCATAAGTAGAAGTAATATCAACATCTAAACTATATAAAACATAACCATCTGGATAATCTCCCAATATTCCTCCATCTGGAAGTTCATCTTTTTCTACTACAGAACGACTATAGAATAAACTTCCTTCAGGAATAATGCTATCTGCTTGGGCGTATTTCCCTACTACAGCATTTGTATCCGTGTAAGGATCTCCTTGCAACATAGCAGGAGGAACTTCAATTGTACCGACCATATCTTTTGTAATCAAACTTCCAGGTTCAATTCTTGCCTTGGCATAAGGAACTATTTTCGGTTGTATTTGATCATTTATTCTTTTTTCATAGCCAAAATATAAAACAGCTATACCTAATATCACACATATGATGGTAACCGTGTTTTTATTTGATAAAAACTTTTTTAAACCAACCATACATATTCCCCTTTCTTATTATTTACACATCAATTCATGTTTCGTTTTATCATTTTCAATCGCTTGAGCTAATGCATTTACATGTCCACTCAAAGCATCATCCAAAACATTACCTGTATTCGTATTTTCAATAATCGCATCAATTGAATTTGAAATATCTAATGTTCCGTCATGACCTTCACCTATAGAGAAGGTTTGATTTGTACTTGTTAAAACTTCAACACTGACCTTCGGAGGAACTTCATTAATATCATACATATTAATTGTATATCCCTTGACTTTAACTGCATTTGTAAAACGTCTTAAAAAACTTTCAGCAAACATCTCTCGATCCATACGATATAAACCATATACTCTATAAAAATCTACATCCGTAGAATCTAGCATAGCTGCTTCTGTAACCGATTTTAATGCATAATAATCAAGTTCCGAACCACTTGTATAATCATTAATAACGTTAACGATACCAATTGTAATTAATCCTACCATCAATATTCCAAGTGCCGTCATTCCATTTTTCATACCTAAGCCCTCCTTCTAATTATTTCGATCTCTCATATTGTTAAATGTACCTTCAACAATATTGTAATCACCACTATAACTCTTATTTTTAATAAAGCTATTACTACATCCTAATTTCTTATCACTACAACTTGTTTTTGTAATATTTGGATTGTTGGAATTATAAGAACGTATATTTCTCATATTTGTACTTGTAATAACAAATTGGAAATTTCTATAATTTGAATAAGCATATCCTGTATCTTCAATATTTTTAACAAGTGTATCTGGATCAATTTTATAAGTAATGCCCTGTGCTTTCAATAAAGAATTTGCAGCTTTAGTAGTGTTACTTGTTTTCCAGTTCCAAGGTACAGCCGATTGATTGAATAAATCGGAAACATCAACGGTTCTAAAAATATAATCATTAACCAAAGTTGTTGTTTGTGTATTAGCCCCTTCTGTTTGCTTAGAAGGATCACCCTCATTACATAAAGATTCCTTTATATAAACCGTATCAAGTTCACCATCACCATCTATATCTGTTTCCTTTCTTTCAATACCACATGAACCTATATTCGGATCATAATATCCATAGAAACAATTAATATCAAAATTCCATCCACCATCATTACCAAGTACTCCTAAATTTTCAAGTTTAACTTTAATATTATAATTAAATTTATATCCATTCGCATCGCATGCTTCTTTTGTATCCGCATTAGCAACCGTATTTGCATCCCATACTTTAAGTCCACCTGTTATTTTTTTCTCAACATCATCTCGTACAGCTTGAATCGTTGATTTTTCTTCCTTTGTAAAGTTGGCATCTGCATCAACTGGCCAGTTATATACATTATTAATATCCCTTTCCGTTGTAATAGCCATATAAAACTTTTTACCACCTGTCATACCATCAGTAGTACTGCAGCAACCTTTTTTACTCTTATAAGAGCCATTTTTTAAACATGTATTAGGAAATCCTAATTTTATATTTTGTTTTGAAGTTGTTACATCCAATGGTGTTGTACTTGACTTATTTGTATAAGTAACATAGTTTTTATTGGTATTATCGCAATAAGATTCCGTAGAATCATGAATTGTATATGTATACTTAGCTTTAGAATAATCTGCGCCATTTTTATTAATTTCTTCAATTTCTTCTACTAAAGCTTTCCATTTATTAACAAAATCTTGAATTTCTTTTTCATTGATCGAAATTTCATTGCCATCTACATTTACAAAGCAATCCAATTTCTTACCACTTACAGTATTAATTTTATGATCAGCATCTACTTTTACTTTGTTTGCAAAATCAGCATCTTTTACTACAACTCTTTGGTTATTCTTTCCTGTAATTGTTGTAGAACACTTACTACCACAACTTAGCGTTTCAAAATACTTTAATACATTTACATTATTTCCATTTTCGTCCTTTGTTTGAACACATTTATAACTTCCAGGATAATAGTGATCATTAACATAATAATACCTTTTATCTTTTTCCCAACTTTTAGTATACCTTCCTGAACCACTACTTGGAGGTAAAATACACCACTCATCGGAATATTTTGTTTTATTATCAGAATATCCTCTACTATATGCTATATTAAATATGTTAGATGTTTCTGAAGTAGAATTGTAATTAAGAGATTTGAACTTACTTCCATATATAGAAGAATAGCATGAATTAATACAACTTTGTGTATATTTTCCATTATCACATGCTTTTATACAACTATCAAATTCTTCATTTGGACCGGCATCATATGTACCATTATCAAAGTGAGATGGAGACCATTTATCATATCCATAACAAGCGTGATCAAATTTACAAGTTGTACCTTTATTACTACTATATAATTTTTCCCAAGCATCATCTTTAATTTTAGCATAACAACTAACCGTTGGAGTTACTGTTACATCATAAGTAAGTCCTCCACCATTATTTGTAACCAATTTTGGACTATCATAAGTAATCGTAACCGTTTCTTGACATACTTTTACAAAGTAATCGTCAATTTCTTCATAGGTATTATAACTATATTTGGTTGTTGTATTTAATTTTTGATTGAATTTACAAAACAATTCTTTTTTTGCTCGATCGCTAGATGTTTTCTTAATTCCTGCTAAATCGGCATTTCCAACAGAGGTTTGCTTAATTGAACTTAATTCTTTAACAACTTTAAATTTTCCTTCTAATTTTTCTTTAGTCAATGTCGAATCAGCATCCAAATAATTATTGGAACATTCATCAATTAAGTTTTTTTGCGCAGCTGTTAATCCATTACAAACGCTTTTAAGATTGTTTGTTTTGAATCCCTTTATAGTTATATCTGCACGCCCAGCGTATTTATTTTTACAAGAACCATTTGCAAAGTAATACTCAATATAAACAGTAACATTCGAATTTTGTAAATAACTCTTTGGTATAGAATATTTTGTACCATTTTTAGTGATAACCTTTACATTTTCTTCCTTTGCATTGTTTAAGATGAAAACTTTTGCATAATATTTACTACTTGTTGCAATTTGAATTGATGTCGTAGCATTATTATAATTTCGTCCAACCTCTAAACTGTTATTGAAAAGAGTGGCCAAATCTTCTTCGTCTGCTACACAATTGCTTGTTGTAAATTTCATGTATCCAACTGCACAAGTTTTATTGTTTTGCTTATCACAAATAAATTTTGTACCTGATTTTTTACTATCTCCTAATGTACATATACTACTTGTAGTTTTACGATGAACCTGAACTTGCTTTCCATTTTTTATTTTGGATTTTGCAATTGTAAAAGTAGATCCTTCTGGTACTTCAGAAGCAATTTGCTTTCCATTGTATACAAAATAAAGAGGTCCATATCCTTTAGGAATTGTGATATTATAATTATCATTCATATCCTTATAAGTAATTTGATTCATAATCGTACTATTTACATTTGTTCCATTTTCATATACGCAATAACGATCATCTCCAGATGTTAAATCTTTACTGCTATAGGCTTGTACAAAACTAGGAAAACAAATACTTGTCAATAGTATTCCCATTAATATCTTCATTTTATTTTTCATACATTTTACCTCCCATCAACTCATCATATGAATCACTTATTTTCACTTTATAATTTTTTGTATTTTCATTTTTTCTTAAAAGTCGTCCTTCTACTTTTATTTTTGCATCTGTATTTTCAGCACCAAACATTCTTGTACATGTAACCAATGATATCAATGGATCATTTTCATTTACATCAATTTTATAATCAAATAAACTATTTTTCATCACTTGATGAATATATTCTTTTTTGCTTTTTGTATCTATAAATTCAGAATTGGCGATTTCTTCGTCGGTGTTAGAAAAAGTTACCGAATAAATTTTATAGATATAATTTTTTCCATTGATTGTATATTGAATATATTGATTTTTTTTCGCAAAATCATAATAGACAAAACTTGGTAGTTGTTCAAACCATATATGCTCTTTATCAGCAATGAGCGGTTTACTCGAAACATTTCGAAAATTATGTCCCATGATTGTAACTTTATCTTCTAATTCTGTAGTACTCGTGTTTTTCCAAACGAAAGTATACTCTAAGTCATAATAAGACTCAACTTGTGAATAGTCAATCACTGGATAATCAATATCTGTTCCTTGTACTGCTAACCATCCTAAGACTTCTTTATTCGTTTTTTGCATTTTTTCCAAAGTTGCTGTTCGATCGATTCCAGTATACTCATTTTTTGGATAATTCATTATGTTCTTAATGAGTATTCCTATTCCTATTATAACACAAATACATAGGATACACAGTAGAAGTCTCTTGCTTTTCTTTTTCTGTTTTTGCCTATTTTTCATCATTTCACCTACTTAATCAAATACGGATTGTTTCCTATTCCCTCTCCACTTACAATATGTGTATTTTTATTTAACTTAATTACCATTCGAATCGCATTTTCAGGATAAGACACCATAGCAATATCAAATGCCTTTCCTCCTGGTCCTATCATAAGAATATTG
>CANQVY010000045.1 GCA_947627405.1 uncultured Bacilli bacterium
GGCTGAAGAGGCGCCCCTGCTAAGGGTGTAGGTCGGGCAACTGGCGCGAGAGTTCAAATCTCTCCTACTCCGCCATATAAAAAAACTCGATATCTCGAGTTGAAATAGAGAACATTTAAGTTCTTTTTTTATTTTTGTTTATTTCCGTTTGGTATAAACATTTTTATGTTCATAAGTATAGGACCTATTTCGATTCGTCTTTTTGGCAAGAATATGATTATAGAAAGTAATATCATCCTTTAAACGTTGAATCGTTCGTTTTAAGTTCCCCTCTTTTTGTTTGAACTCCTGAAGAAGATCATCTTGGACTTGCAAATCTTTCTTAATGATTAAAGAATCAATTTCTAAGTCATATACTTTGTCTGTTAAAAATTTTATTTTCGATAAACGCAAAAAGAACAAAAGGAAAGAAGCGATTCCAAAGAAAATCATAAACAATAAAGAAAAAACATTAAATTGGAATAAAAGGAACACAAGATTCATTAAACACAAAAGGAAACAGAACATTTCGATTTTAGAAATACATCGAATGCTCTTTATCTTATCTTCTAAAGTTTCAATTTGTGTAAGAGTATCCTTATATTTTTTATAAATTTTAAAATATTCACTTTCTTCTTTGGCCATTTGTTTATAAAATTTAAACAATGTAGTCTGAAAGGCAACCATATCTTTTAACAAATCATTTACTTTTTTTGTTAAATCCTGGATGCTAATTTTTTTAAAATCATCAATAGTTTGATCTTCTTGTATCTTTTCTTCTTCTACTTTTTTCTTTCTTGGTTTTTCCTGTTTGATATAGGATACTTTATTACTTATAAGTTCATTCTTAACCTCAACTAATAATTTCATCATTTGGTCATTCCCAGAATTTACATCTGGATGAAATTTTTTCATAAGTAGCCTTAATTTTCTTTTTACATCTTTACTATATTGCCCCTTATATCCTATAGCTTCATAAATTTCATTTTTATTCATAAATTTGCCCATAGTTCCATCCTTTTAAAGTTATACTTTTTCCATTAAAACAAAGAAATCATCATCATATAGAAGCATATAATTTTTATCTTTGCTTAATATTTTATATAAAGAATCATCCTTTCGAATTAAAACATGACTAAAATTATATTTTTTAAATATTTTTTCATAAGAAAGATTCATATAAGCCTCTATATAATCATCAAAAATATCCATCTTTTTATTAAATGGTTTTGTATATAAATCACTCCTAGAATCAATAAACACTTTTATATCACAAAATAAGATATAACTGCCTTCATTATAATTATTAAAGAGTCTTATTTTTTTATAGTCTAAATGTTTTTTCATATATTTTACTGCATCAATGGGGTAATCTTCTTTAGTAAAATATTCTTCATTTCTATGAATTTTATAATTTTGAAAACTAACGACAAATAAGAAAAGAAGAAACAAAATACAAAAAATTGGTTTTGTAAGATAAGAGTAAATAACTTCACAAGTTACTTTACTTTCTTCTTGAACCACATCACTTAAATACCTTCCTACGAATAAAAGCCCAATACACGCAAACAATAAGACATGTCGAATAGAAAACAAAGATGTAAAAAGTAAACCGCCAATCATTAAGAAATCTCGCATTCGAATCTTTGTTTTTGTCAAAATGAATAATAAAAGAAGAAAAAGAATGAAAAATAAATACAAAAGATTTTGGGTTAAGACAGTTGGCTTATGCTCTAATAAAATTGAAATTGTATTCGTTTGCATAATTTTTATAAAATAAGTATAAGCGATTCCAAAACAAGGAGTAAAAACTCCTACAAATAAAGACAGGAATAAATATGGATATACTTTTTTAAAATGAGAAACATCTTCTATATATAATTTATCTGCGCTGATTTTACTTTTGTTTTTTTTCTTATTTTTAAATAAAAAACATAAATGTTCAACAATATAAGGCAAATATAGAATAAATTGGAAAGGCCATATTGTTCCATGAATATTAGCAAGCAATAAAGAAAGAATTGGTAAAAAAATAAGATACTTACCCTTTTTTGTTATTAAAAATGATTCTAATATGAAAATTTGAATAATAAAAAGAAAATACGATAACAATTGACTACGAGCTGTAATCCCTGGTTTTAAAAGATTAGAAACTAAAAATAACAAAAGAAAGGAAATAAGTCTATTATTCTGATTCATTCGATTTGAAACTTTATATATACATAATAGAATGACAAAAAAAACAATCATAACAAACAAATAGATTCCATGAAAAGAAAAGTGGTTATAAAGGAAAGCAACAATCACATCAAACAACCAATGAGGATAAGTATAATTTAGAGAAAAAAAAGAAAAATGATCTTTTAAATCAATTCCATTTTTAAAAATGAGGTTGCCTAATTTTATATCGTAAAACAAATCATTCTGTATTTCTTTGGGAGTAAGAGCAATCACTAACGCCATAGATGTTAAAATGACAAATAAACCAAACAAAACATTATTCTTTTTTTTCATGATATCACCACAATCATTATATAGAAAAAAAGATTACAGATCAATATCCTAATCTTAAGATTTCAAATGTAACATTCGTTCTTGTACCAAAAATATAGGCCTCTTTTTGATTTGTACACAATAAATCAAATTGAAATTTTTTGTTTATTCCTATATTTCCTCCTCGATCAAGAACAATTCCCTTCATTTCCGTTTTCGAATCAATTTTTAAGTTTACAATTGTTCCATAAGGATATTTTTTATCCCCAGCTAAAATTCTAATTGTTCCATATGTTTTGTCATTATAATAAATAGAGTCACGAATATCATATCCTGATGAAGTCTGATTTGAACATCCATTACAATCTGGTCCATAGGCTGATAGCTTCCCATTAAAAGACTCAAGCACTGTATATTTCTCAATTTTCTCTGTAATAACACCTTTATCTTCATTAGGTTTGGTAATTAAAGGTATATCTTTAGAAGATTGATTCTTTTTTTCTTCGATCTTTTTACTGGATACATCTTCTTTTTCTTTTGGAACTTGGCTTTTATCAACCACTAGAACTTTTTTCTTAACTGAATCCTTTTTTCGTACTTCTTGAACATGAACTACAACTTCATTATGAAGCAATTGATTACTATGTACTTGTTTTTCTTGATTAATATTATTAACTAACAATGTTTTGAAATGCACATCGCTACTAAATAAAGTAACAACAATGAGCAGCATAAAAATACTATTTATAAAAGAAAAAACAACTTTATATATTTTGTTCATTATACCACCTTTTATAAATTATAACATAAACATCTATTTTACACTATAGTATACATAAAATTTACTGTTAATTATTGTAAACTAAATGGTAAAAGAAAAATAGCTTATGCTATTTCCACTAAAGATAATTTTTTCCCTTCATGAACAAAATACAAAGTCTTTTTCTGATCATAATCCAAGTCTTTTTCATAAGAAATAGTTACATCAACTTTAAAACTTTTAGAATCTGTCTTTTTTAAATAAGTATATAAAGTTGTATCTATATTTTCAATTACAACATTATCTACAGAAGGTAATTTTTCCTTGTGATTCAATTCATTTTCCAAAAATAAATACAAAGTATCTTTTGATTTTTCCTTGAAATTTGATAAAACATCACTATAAATAAAATCCGTCCCTCCTACATCATCACTAGAGGTTTTATTTTGTAAAGTATAGAAATCCATAACAAACATTTTGGCGATAAGCTGAACATATTTTTCTTCATCAACTGTAGAAGACTTTAGAATATTTTTCAATTCATGAAATAACTTTTTATATTGAGTTAAATCCGTTTCATATAGTCTATAATTATATTCTTCGATTTCGTCAATTTGTTTCTTAGTAGATTCTTTATCTTTTCGAAAAGACGTTAGACAAATATACAAAATACAACCTATGCATAATAAAATTATCAGTAGTAATAAAATTTTATTGAGTTTTATGTTTTTCAATTATTGCTCACCTCTTCAGTATAACTTTCTGAAGATTCCCTTTCTTTCTTAATTAAATCATATACTACTACATCATTTGATACGTCCAATAAATTTCCTGCATATTCATTACATTCTTTAATATAATCCTCATTTATTGGATCTTTTGTTAAAGCCAAATATTCTCCTTTTTGGGCATTGTAATAAACTTTGTTTGTCACCCAATTGCTATTTGGAAATACCACTATATTATTACTTTTAATATCAAAAATATCATGGCCTAAGGCATAAGAATTTGTAAAACCAAACATATTTCCTAATGTAGGCTGTGCATCATACATCCCCATTACATTATGCACTGTTTTTTTCATTGGATGATCTTGTGTCCAAACTATAAATGGTGTTTTTCTATTTAATTCATATTGATAGTTGTCAAAATCAAAATATTTTTCATCATCTTTAGATAAAAGACCATCTGTTTCTTTGTCATAATTATACATTCGAACAAAATCATTTTTTGGAAGTCTGGCGTCATGATCTCCATAAATAACTAAAACTGTATTCTTAAATAAGCCATCTTTTTTCATTTGTTCCATAAACTCCCCAAATGCCTTATCAGCATAATGAACAGACTTTAGATAATTTCCTAATTTTGTTCCTTCCAAATATGGATATTCTATCTGTTTTTGATTGCTATCCTTACCCGTAAGTGAAGCTTTAAACTCCCCATATTTTTCGGTATCACTAAAAGGTGTATGATTTGACAACGTAATCATAGTACCATAATATGGCTGATTCTTAGCTGAAATTTCTTTTAAATAAGCAATAGATTGTTTAAAGAAAGATTCATCACTTAATCCAAGGCCAATAATATCATCATCCTCTACATCATAATCGGACTTGCTATAAAATTTATCATATCCTAAATTCTCATGCATCACATTTCGATTCCAAAAAGTTCCATTGTTCGCATGCATACTAAATGTATAGTATCCTTTTTCTTTTAATAATTTTGGTGTAGAAACATATTCTCGATCAAAATAGCTAACAAATACCGTTCCATTATAACTAGGCATTAAACTGGTATTAAAAGTAAATTCACTATCACTACTCGTTCCAACACTAACTTGTGTATAAAAATGATCAAAGTATAAACCCTCTTTTGCTATTTTTGTAAAATTAGGCGCAACTTCTTGCCCATTAATCTTTAATCCTATTACAAAATCTTGTAAACTTTCCGCATGGATAACTAAAATATTTTTTCCTTTATACATATTGGTATATTTATTTTTATGTGATTTTGTATTTCTTTCTTCATAATAAGATTTAAATTGCTTCATTGCTTTATCATATCCAAATAAAGATATAATTTTGGGCTTAATACTTTGAACTAAATCATTCGCATGATATGTATAAATTCCAAATACAGTTACAATATATTCCCTATTCCACTGTTTTGCAAATCTTCCAATTTCAAGACCCGTTAAAGTAATAACAAAGAAAAAAGTACATACTCCTGCAGCTACAATAGAATGAATAAATTTTTTTCGATTTGCAGAACCCTTTATATATTTTTTTCTTTTCAAATGTCTATAATACAAAATTAATAGAATCGTTCCAACCCAATAAATTAAATCCTTAATTTGAAATACATTTTCTGTAACGCTATCCCCTACATCCACAACAAATCGACTTGTTGAAAGCAATGATATAGAAGAAAAAGAAGAATAAAAAGTATAATAAATGGAATTAATAAAGCATAAAAGTGTTAAAAAAATATTCCATCCAATATAATAAGCATTACGTCTTTTTGGACGTATTAAAAAACCAAAAGCTCCTATAAGTAAAACAATACTTAAATCCGCTAGCAAAGGTTTAATAGCAAAATAATTATGAACGGTTAAAAATCGCAAAAGAGTAGGATTAAGCACAGATACAAAAACAAAAGCAACGAATTCTTTGTTATTTGCACATGCTTTTTTAATTTGAAGCCATCTTTTTTTTATAAATTGTTTTGGATCTTTCTTGAATTCGTTAAATTCTGTTTTAATTTTTTTTCCTACTTTTCTTCCTGTTTTTTTTATAGAATCTATTCCCTTTTTACACTTACCTTTTATCATTTTTTTCACCTTCAATGATGATTATAACATAAAATAATATAAAATTCCAATCTATTATATTTCTTTATAAATAGGCAATTGAATAGTTACTTTCGTACCTTTACCAAATTCAGACTCATAATTAATTTTTCCATGATGAAGTTCGATGATTTCTTTAGAAATTGCAACTCCTAATCCAGTTCCGTTTTTCTTAGTGGTATAAAATGTATCATAAACTTTGCTAAGAGTTTCACTATCCATACCAATCCCATTGTCACAAATTTCGATCACAAATTGATCTTTCATAACTTTGGTATGCAATTTTATAATCATATCTTCCTTTTTTGCCTCAATCGCATTTTTAAATACATTTACCAACACTTGTTTTAAACGATTATAATCACCATTTACATAAGTATCATCATCAAATAAATCACTTTTAATTACTATATTATTCTTTTTAAATAAATAATTTAACGCTTCCAATGTGTCTTCAATTAACACGTTCATATCAATAATATCTTTCTCTACTTTAATTTTAGAATAATCTAAAAAATCATCCATAATTACCAAAGTTCGATTGATTTCACTTTTAATAATTGGTAAATATTTTTTTATTTTTACAAGATCATTCGTATTCATCATATCTAAATATCCCTTACAAACGGCAATAGGGTTTTTGATTTCGTGAGTTAATTTAAATAAAGAACTTCGTAATACTTTTTCTTTTTCTAGTTCTTTTAATGTGTTGTTTAAATTTAATAATTGTTCTACATGATCTAATAAATAAAAAACAACGTAACTGATACAATAAAAACAAAGCATTAGGAACAAAACATATAAAAAACTAGAGAAAAAGGTATGATAATTTTGCAACAACGCAAATTCTTGAAAAGATAAAACAAAACTTTTAATCAATACAAAACTATTAATTAAATATCGATAATTTAATTTATTTTTTCTTACGACTACATATACGAAAAAATAAATGAAATATTCTATCATCAACATGTAAAAGTTAAAGTGATAAAATTGATGATAGTAAAATAATATACCCATTGATAAGACAATATTTGTCGTTTTTAGATTCTTTAAATAACTAATTAATAAAGGAATATTACAAAGAACAATACAAAATTTCAAATCATAAAGATTATCAAATCGAATAATAAAATAAAGTGATGTGACCAACATGATGGATAAAATAATATTATTTCCCAATGAATGATCCTTTTTATAAGATATAAATATCATATAAATCATAATAGGAAATAAGACATATAAAATATTAATAATAATTCCATCGATAAAATGCATAAGATCCCTCTTTTCTTTTTTAGTATACAAAATCAAAAGGTCACATTTTGTCGAAAAAAGAAAAAAAACGAAGAATATTATCGTTTTAAGTCATCAATATATTTTTTTAATTGTTTTGATTCTGGTCCTAGAACAATTTTCAATTGATTATCAATTTCTACAATTCCTTTAGCGCCTAATTTTTGAATCGCCGGTTTATCAACTTTACTAATGTCTTTTAAGGTAACTACAAATCGTGACATATTCACTTCTGTATCAATTACATTATTTTTACCACCCAAATAATCAAGAAGTTTATTCATCTGTATATGAATGTCCTTACGATTTGCTTTTAATACCGCAAGTAAAAGAATGAATACAACTATAATTATAACTACATATTCCATGATATCACCTCTTTCATTATACTATATTTCATTTAATAAATAAATAGGAAATATTATTTTTAAATTACATAAAATGAATTAGGTAATAATAACACACGAATTTATCAAACCAGAATATTTTATATTAGATAAATTATCGGGAGGGGTGGATAAAATGAATGAAAATGATACTTGTTGCTTAGGAAAGATTTTACAAGTAATCGATGTACTTCAAAAAAATGCAGAAAAAATAGACGATATCAATGACGGATGTACAAAACCATTTTTAGGAAATAGTACCAATGTAATATGTTTCAATACTAGACCTGTTACTTTCTACACTTGTAATGGTGAAATTGTCGAAGCATCATATCAAAGTGGCACTGAAACTCTAACAAGTAGTGTCTTTAGAGTAGAAAATGTAGATAACTGTTGTGTAACTTGTTCTATATTAGCATTAAATCCAGATACTACAAATGTAAATAGTCCTTATATATCAACAAACCAAACAATAATATTTAATTTAGATTGCATCTGTGCTATACAATGCCTAAATGATGTAATTGTTGAAAATTTATAGAAAGGAGAATCATTATGTGTACAAACAATGATAAAAAGAATTGTTCTTGCTTACAAGATACAATTAAAATTATTATAGCTCTTCAAAACAAAGAAACACCTTCATGTGATTTAGAAACATGTGCTAGACCATTTTTAGGTCCTACACCTAGTTTAATTTGCTTTAATACCAGACCTGTTAATTTATATAATTGTTGCACAGGAGATCTTTGGGCTTTTCCATACACTTTAAATGGTACAACTGGAACAAGTTCTGTATTTAGAATAGAAAGTCTAGATGACTGCTGCTGCACATGTAGGATTTTAGCATTAAATCCAGATACAACAGATGCATCAACACCTTATATAGCTACAGATTCATTCTTTACAATTAATTTAAATTGTGTTGGAGCTTTAAAATGTCTAAATGATACATTT
>CANQVY010000046.1 GCA_947627405.1 uncultured Bacilli bacterium
TCATAAGCTTACTCCCTTTTTATTTTTTACTCTAGCTTTTATTCATAATTTATTATATAATAATTTAGAGATATAATCAATAAGGAAAGTGATTTTATGGAAAAAAATAAGAAGGGTTTTATTCTTATTGAATTATTAATCGTAGCCGTTTTTACAGCTTCTTTATTTACTTTTCTTTATGTGAATGTTTTGCCAATTATAGGGGATTATGAACAAAAAGAAAAATATGATACGATTGATACAAAATATGTCTTGTATGATTTGCGAAAAGAAATATTAACCTATGGAAGTAATACGAATGAATTATGGGATCTAATAACAGAACAAATAAAAGAACAGGGCTTTGCTCGACTTTATGAATATAATGGAGATAAGATCAGACCAAATGCTACTCTTTATCAAGAAAATGGAACCGAACTGCAACAACTACAATTTACCAATTGGAAAATTTTATTGGAAGCTTATCATATAAAATCTATTTATATTACTCGCTATGGACTTGGAAATTATCCTAGTGGTACACAATTGCCATATAATTATCAGAATTTAAGACAAAAACTTAAAAATTCAAAACTATTGGTAAATGAATGTCAAGGTAAATGTAATAAAGGAAAAGAAAATTATGCTCAAATAACGGAAGAATATATAAAAAAAATGAAAAGTTTTACACTGGGATATGAGTATAAAAAAGAATATTATCGTATGATTGCTTGTCAGTATCCACTCGATTTGCAAGATACGTATTGTGGTACGATCGAAATTATGAGAAAGTAGGAGAAATATGAAAAAAAAGAATGAGGGTTTTACATTAATCGAATTGGTTTTGGGACTTTCTTTAATTGTACTTATTATTCTACCTGTTTTTGGTGTTGTTACGGCAAATAAGAATAAGGAACTTATCGAGTCAAATAAAACAGATTTAACAATCTTTAAAAATAAAATTTTGACAACCATTGAAACGGATATTGTAAAAAAAGGAATTAAGTATACATGTGAATATGCCCAAAAGGAGACCATTGCCAATTATGTAAATATCGATACAAAGCAAAGATTGATGTATCGAGATGGCACCTATGCGGATGTTACAATTGATACTGAAGTAAAAACAGTTATATATACAACCTATGATTCGCAAGATCAAAAACAAAACGAAACTACATTTGTTTTGCCTGTTGCGGATGCGAAGATTGAAGATACAAGTTATATACAAGGTGGAAATGGTCGTGGAACGGGGAATGTAAATTATAATTATTTCTATATTTTTTCACCAAATATCAATTTAAAGAATCTTTTAAATCCGAATCAAAAAAATACTATATTAAAAATTTTTATACCGATTACTTATGAGGGAGTAGATTATAGTATTGCTATTACGAGTACATTTACTTATGAGGAAGATGAGAATTCTTCTTGTGGAGTTGATGATGAAAATGGGAAGTATTGTCCCTATAGTGATAAAGAAGGCTATACTTATAAGGATGGAGTTTTTACTTGTACTAATAATTTTTTAAAATAAAATTTAAATGGAAATTAAAATAAGATAAATGGAAATGGCTAAGAAAACATGAAGTATTCTAGAAAAGAAATATTTCGAATACTTTATTTTAATATCTTTGATAATTCCTATAACTTGCATATGAATACATAAACCCCCAAAAGATAAAAAACCAGTCATAATGCAACCCTTTAATTCATTTGTAATTGGCATTTCGCATACATATTTTATTCCTTGAGTAATTTCTAAAAAGCCTCTTAATATATTTTTAAACAGTAAAGGAAGCTGAATATATTTAAATAAAATGGTGGTTAATACTAAAAAAAAGGTAATGGTTCCTAAGATATAAGCTAAGGTATTAATGGTTGTATCGATTGAATTTTTAAATGTTGTAATAAAGGATTTTTTTTCTGAATACCAGAGTGATTTATCTATTTTAAAATTTTTTTCTCTTAATAATATACCAATAATTATATTGGCACTATAATGGGAAAGCAGAATAAAAAAACATATTTTTTGATCATTTAATAAAGAAAAAATGGTACCCATAATAAAAAGTGGATTGGAAAAGTGGCTAAAGATAATTAAATGATTGGCTTCTTTTAAAGTGATTATTTTTTCTTTATATAATTTGGCTATATATTTGGCACTTGATGGAAATCCTGAAATTAAACTCATCATGATTACAAATGCACAAACACTTCGTAAATGAAATAATTTTTCAATCGGTTTTTTTAATAGGTTTCCTAATAGGTTTACAAAACCATAGTTTACTAATAAATCAGAAATAATAAAAAAAGGAAATAGGGAAGGAAAAATGTTCTTTTTCCATATTTCTAGAGAAAAGATACCTGCATTTATAATTTCTTTGGGATTGGTCAATATAGCAATAAGACAAAAGAGTAAAAACAATAATATTGTGAAATTATAAATCTTTTTTTTCATATTTAACCATCTTTCTGTTATAATTAGTAATAAGGGATGATGTTATGTTTAATAAATTATATGATAAAATAAAAAAATATTTAAAAGAAAATTACAAATTTATATTCTTTGAGATTTTTATTGTTTTGATTTTAGTGATGCCTCTGCCTTTTTATATCAATACAACAGGTGGAATTATGAATGTGGCGGATTATATTCATATGGATGGAGCAAGAAAGAGTAAAGGTAGTTATAATTTAGCGTATGTTACGAGTTACAGGGCTACAATACCGACTTATTTGCTTACTTATTTATTGCCAGGGTGGGATATTGAAAATGTGAATGCTTATACATACAATGAAAGTGAAAGTGCCTCTGATGTTTCAAATCGTGGAAAATTATCTTTAACAAGTGCAAATAATGCAGCTATTGAGATTGCTTATACCAAAGCTCAAAAAAAATATAAAATTACCGATAATTATTATAATGTAATTTATATTGATGAAGAAGCAGAAACTTCTTTAAAAATTGGAGATCAATTGCTCTCTTATGATGGAAATTTGATTGATGATTTAGAAGCTTATACAAAATATATTTCCAATAAGAAAATAGGAGATAAAATTCAATTAAAGGTGCTTAGGAAGGGAAAAGAAACGAATGCTTATGCAAAAGTTAAAAATATTAGCAATCAAAAATTAATTGGTATTAGTATTTATAAAACGTTTGCTTATGAAACAGATCCTAAAATTTCCATTCATTTTTCTGCTTCCGAAGAAGGTCCTTCTGGTGGATTCATGACAGCTCTTGCTATCTATGATTTGCTTTTGGATGAAGATTTAACGCATGGACTTAAAATTGTTGGTACGGGTACGATCGATACCGAAGGAAATGTTGGTGAAATCGATGGAGTAAAATACAAATTAAAAGGAGCTGTTAAAAATAAAGCAGATATCTTCTTTGCGCCTACTGGTTCTAACTATGAAGAAGCAGTAAAATTAAAAGAAAAATACAAGTATAAAATTAAAATTGTTGAAGTAAAAACACTTGATGATGCCATTACATATTTAAGAAAATTAAGTTAGGAGTATTTATGAAGAAAAAAACAAGGATCAGTATTGGTTTAATTTTAGTTGTTTTGTGTATTGGAGCAATTCTACTTTTTCATCATAAAACACAAGAATTGGATTCTGCTTTAAAATTTAAGGAAGAATATGAACAATACAATGGTAGAATTACCGATGAGGGATATACTTATCCTGAATTGCAAATTTCTAAAAAAAATGTTATGTATTACGCGACAAGTCAAGAAGTCATTTCTTTATTAAAACATGGAACAGGAATTATTTATTTTGGAACTCCTTCCAATCCATGGTGTAGAAACGCAGTTTCTGTTTTATTGCAAGCAAGTGAGTCTACGAATATCAATCGTATCTATTATTTAGATTTAACGAAGAAATACGATGTGTATGAAATGAAAAATAACCAGGTGACAAAAACAAAAGAAGGTTCTAGGGATTATTATGAAATTGTTGATCTATTAAAAGAATATTTAAGCAATTACGTTATTGATAACCAAGGACAAGCGATGGATACAAAAGTAAAACGAATATTTATGCCTTTTGTTGTTTTTGTACAAAAAGGAAAAATCCTTTCTACGAGAGAAGGAACAACCTCTTCACATATGAATGGTGGAAATGGATATGTAACTCTTACAGAAAGTGAAATAGAAGAATTATTTAATTATTATGTAGATAAGATGACAATGATAGCTGATTCAAGTTGCGATGAAGCTTGTTAATCTTGAAATTTTAAGCTTTTTATGGTATAATAATGATACTTTTGAATTGAGGGATTTAGTGGTATGAAACAGATAAATTTAAGTCGTGAAAGTTTTAAGTTGATGGAAAAATTAGGAGATTCTGTTTATCGATATCAAAATCAAGCGATAAAAGTTTTTCCAAATCATTTGGAGAATGAGATAAAGCAGATGATTTTAACTTCTAATAAATCCTTTTTGAAACGAAATCATGTGGTTGTTCCTCGAAATTTTGTGTATATTGATGAGACCTTACAAGGGTATTCTATGCCATTAATTCAAGGTATAGCCATTGATGCGATTTTGATGGAACAAGAAAATCCAAAACTTACTTTACGTCAATTTAATAACGCTTATATGGAAGCTTTATGTTGTGTAGAAAACATATCTCAAGCAAAAATTCTTATGCGGCATTTATCTCCTTCTAAAATTGTTTTTGATTACAAGACAAATCAATTTTACTTTTTAAACTTTGATGGTTGTAAAAAAAGTATTTTTCCAGTAGAAAATAAAAATATGGATGCATTTAAAAAGAGCGTTGATGCTTATGAACTCATGAAAAAAATGGTAAAAAAATAAGAAAAGATTGAAATCATGATTTGAATGTGATATATTAATAAGGTGAAATGCATTGAATAAGAAGTAGTAATAAAAGTAGAGTTTTATAGAGAGTTAGTGGTGGTGTGAACTAATAAATTCCTTTTATGAATTCATCTTACTAGCAGAATAATGCAAAGTTGTTCCGGGTCATTCCGTTACAAATGTTAGAGATAGATGTTTTCATTTATAAAATAAGGTGGTACCACGAAAGATTCGTCCTTTGGATGGATCTTTTTTCATTATTCCTAACCATTGGAAAAATGTCATGATAAATTCATGCCAAATTTCTTAAAACGCTAGATCATAAAATTTAATGCATAAAGGCAATAAAGGGTGATAAAAATGAAAGAAAAAGTAAAAAATATGAAAAAAGAATTTGATGAGGCCATTCTTGGAATTCACAGTTTGAATGAATTAAATGAGGTAAGAGTTGCCTATTTATCCAAGAAAGGAAAAGTGACAGAACTTTCTTTACTTATGAGGGAAATTCCAAATGAGCAAAAAAAGGAATTTGGTATGTTACTGAATGAAATTCGAAACTATGTAACTGAAAAACTTGAAGAAGTAAAAAAACAGTTAGAAGCGGATGAATTGAATAAGAAATTGGAAAAAGAAAAAATAGATATTTCTCTTCCAGCTACAAAAATTAAAATTGGATCTCCTAATATTTTGGAAAAAATTATTGAAGAAGTAGAAGAGTTGTTTATGTCTATGGGATATGATGTGGTTGATGGACCAGAAATCGAACAAGATTTATATAATTTTGAACTTTTGAATTTACCAAAAGGACATGCGGCACGTGATGCTCAAGATACTTTCTATTTAAAAGGAGAAGAACTTCTTCTTAGAAGTCAAACTTCACCAGTACAGGTAAGAACTATGTTAGAAAAAAAAGGCAAAGAACCAATACGTATCATTTGTCCTGGAAAGACTTATCGAAGAGATCCGGATGATGCGACACATTCTCATCAATTTATGCAAATTGAAGGATTATTAATTGATAAAGAAGTTAGTTTATCCAATTTAAAGGGTACTTTTGATGTAGTGGCTAAAAAGTTGTTTGGACCAGATTGTAAGACTCGTTTTAGACCTAGTTATTATCAATTTACAGAGCCTTCTGTAGAAACAGATATTTCTTGCTTTAAATGTAAGGGCGAAGGATGTTCATTATGTAAAAACACCGGTTGGATTACTGTAAGTGGAGCTGGTATGGTACATCCTAAAGTATTAGAGAACTGTGGGTATGATCCAAAAGAATGGATGGGTTTTGCTTTTGGTTTTGGAGCAGAACGTCTTGCTATGTTAAAGTATGGAATTCATGATATTCGAACTTTTTATAATACAGATTTAAGAGAAACAGAATGTTTTGATCGAAGGGAGGGGCAAGAATGATAAGTTTAAATTGGGTTAAGGACTATATTGATCTAGAGGGAGAAGATCTACAAAAATTAGCTGTAGAAATTACAAAAGCAGGAGTAAATGTAGAAAAAGTAGTTACAAATCATATTCCAAATTTAGTAATTGGGCAAGTTCTTTCTTGTAAGCCTCATCCTGATAGTGATCATTTAAAAGTTTGTCAAGTCGATATAGGAAAAGAAACCATCCAAATCGTATGTGGGGCTCCAAATGTAAGAGAAGGTTTAAAAGTAATCGTTTCTTTGCCAGGTGCTATTTTACCAGGTGATTTTGAAATTAAAAAAGGAGTTATTCGAGGAATGGAATCTAATGGAATGATTTGTGCATTATTTGAACTTGGACTTGAAGAGAAGAATGAAGAAAATTATGCCAAGGGAATTCATGAATTGGAATTAGATGCCCCTGTTGGAGAAGATCCTTTAAAATATTTAGGACTTGATGATACATTATATGAACTTGATATTCATAAGCATAGAAATAATGACTGTACAAATCATATAGGATTTGCTTATGAAATTGCCAGTATTTTAGGTAAAAAAGTGACTTTACCGCCAGATGATTTTCATACAATCCAAGAGAATATAAAGGATTATTTTACATTACGTGTAGAAACGGATAAGTGTCCTTATTATAATGCGATGATGGTTAAAGATGTTGAAATTAAAGAATCTCCAGATTTTATTAAAAAAAGATTAGTAGCGGCAGGTATGAGATCCATTAATAATGTGGTTGATATTTCCAACTATGTTATGTTGGAATATGGACAGCCAATGCACTTTTTTGATAAAGATAAACTTGGGGATCAAGTTGTTGTTCGAATGGCAAAAGATCAAGAAGAACTTGTTACTCTTGATGGAATTAAACGTGTATTAAAGGATACAGATATTGTAATTACAGATGGCAAAAAGCCTGTATGTATCGCAGGTGTTATGGGTGGAGAAAACACAGAAGTCGATGAAAATACAAAAACCATTTTAATTGAAAGTGCGATTTTTGATCCTGTATCCATTCGATATACTTCTACCAATTTGGATTTAAAAAGCGAAGCAAGTATGCGTTATGGAAAAGGACTTAACTTTGAAAATACAGATCGCGCTATTAAAAGAGCTTGTTATCTATTGGAAAAATATGCAAATGGTAAAGTTTTACAAGGAATGATTCAACACGATAAAGTGGATAAAACGATTAAAAAGGTATCTTTTAAAAAGGAAGAAATTAATAAATTATTAGGAATTGATATTTCTACGGAAAGTATAAAAGAACAATTTAAAAAACTTTATTTTGACTATGAATATGACGATGGAATTTTTACAGTAACGATTCCTAGAAGAAGAATCGATATAGAGCCTAGAGTGAATGATATTACCGAAGAAATTGGTAGACTTTATGGATATCATAATCTTGCGTCTACGCTTCCTATTGGAACAACAAAAAAAGGAATTTATGTTGGCGATGTTGGTTTAAGAAAAGCTTGTTCAAAAAGACTTCGAGCATTGGGACTTAATGAAGTAAAGACGTATACCCTTGTATCAGAAGATATGGCCAAATTGTTTAATTATGAAAATAAGAAAAGTATATTGGTTCCAAATCCAATGAGCATGGATAAATCTGTAATTCGAAAAACTTTATTGTCATCTTTAATGAATACATACATGTATAATCGAAAAAGAAAAGTACAAGATATTTCGATTTATGAAATTAGTAAAGTATATAGTGATGAATATATAGAAGGCACTAAAGTAGCAGGATTATTGTTTGGAAATTATTTAATTAATGATTGGCAAGGTAGTAAAAAAATTGATTTTTATGTTGTAAAGGGAATCATTGAAAATTTACTTGATTATTTGGGATTTAGAAATCGATACCATTTTGAAACGATAAATCTTAATGAATTACATCCTGGAATGAGTGCAAAAATACTTTTAGATAAGGAAGAAATTGGTTTACTCGGTCGTTTACATCCAAATTTATGTAAAGAAGAAGTTTATGTATTTGAGCTTTCAATGGAAAAGCTTAACAAAAATACAAAACCATTAAAATTTAAGGAAGTAAGTAAATATCCTGTCATTGTTAAAGATGTAGCATTTATCGTTGATGAAAATATTCCATCAAATCTTGTGACGGATTTAGTCAAGAAAGCTGGAGGAAGATTATTAAATGATTTCACAATTTTTGATGTATATACAGGAGAAAATGTAGATAAAAATAAAAAATCCATAGCTTATAAATTAACTTTTTCTTCAACGGAAAGAACGCTTACAGAAGAAGAAGTTATGACAACTTTTAACAAAATTATTCATCAAGTAACGACTGAATTAAAAGCAGATATACGTGATAAATAGATTTATATATTGCTATAAAATTACTATTTTGTTATAATTTATATAGAAAAGAAAATAGGAAAGGGAAATCTTTTCCTATTTTCATATCAA
>CANQVY010000047.1 GCA_947627405.1 uncultured Bacilli bacterium
TTGGTTACAAATTACATTTTAACAGATTTATCGCTTTATTTGTATATTCGAGGTCTCACATCAATTGTAACACTACATGAATAAGTAATAAAAAATGAAAGATCATATTGACAAAAATAAGAATAATTATTACAATAATGTAGATTTATGTCTGGAGGTGGAAAATATGAAAAGAACATATCAACCAAATAATAGAAAAAAATCTAAAAAACAAGGTTTTTTTGCAAGAATGAAGGCAAATATAATTAATAGACGTCGTAAAAAAGGCCGCAAAAGATTATCTAAATAGTCACTGTTTTAGCAGTGGTTTTTTAGTATAAAAGGATGTGCAAAATGAAAAAAATTAATATTGTAAAAGAGAATAAAATCTTTAATCAGATAATAAAATTAAATAAATGTGTAAAAGATAAGAATTTAATAATATATTATCAAGAAAACAAAATGGATGTTTACCGTTTTGGTATTTCCGTTGGTAAAAAAATAGGATGTGCTGTTATAAGAAACAAATATAAAAGAAAAATCAGAAATATAATTGATAATAATAAAAAACTCTATGCAAAAAATTTAGATTATATTATAATAGTAAGAAAGAACTGTTTAAATATTTGTTCTCAAGAATTGGAAAAAAGTTTTATTGATTTAATAAAAAAAATATAGAAAGAGGATTAAATATGAATAAAAAATTAATAAAAATCTTTTTGTTAGGTATTATCCTATTTTCATTAACCGGATGTACAAAAACACTTACAACTGAAGATAATAAAGCAGTAAAAAATCCTGTGACAGGACAAACTTTAACGCAAAATGTATTGTGTAAACCAACAGATAAGTCTACAATAGAAGTATATGAAAAAAATAAAGTTAATATAAAGAAATTACCAGAATGTCAAAATTTAAAAATTAATAGCGGAGGCTATGAGGGTTTATGGACGAACATATTTGTAAAACCTCTAGCATGGTTTATTATTCAAGTAGGAAATGTAGTTAAAAATTATGGTTTAGCACTTATTCTTACAAGTTTATTAATAAGATTTATCGTACTACCTTTAACGAAAAAAAGCGCAATGCAATCTGAACTTCTAAAAGAAGCACAAAAAGATTTAAATAAAATTGAAAAGAAATATGCAAATAAGAACGATCAAGAATCCTTAATGAGGAAAAGTCAAGAAATGACTATGATTTATAAAAAGCATGGGATCAATCCAATGGCGGGTTGTTTAGTTGCTTTTATTCAACTTCCATTATTTATTGCATTTTTTGAGGCCATTAATAGAGTTCCAGCCATTTTTGAAGATACATTTTTAAGTATGCAAATGGGGACAACTCCTTGGATAGGAATAGCTAAAGGAAATTTGTTATATTTATTATTAATAATTGCTATTGCTGCAACAACATATTTTAGTTTTAAATTTTCAACTGCAGATTCAATGGCATCTGCCGGAAATGAAGTTGCAGGTACAATGAATAAAATGCCTTTAATTATGACAATTATGATTGTTGTGATGGGAATGTTTATGACTTCAGCTATTGGAATTTATTGGGTAACAACAAACTTATTTACAGTTGTTCAGAATATATTAATTAAAAGGAGTCGTGAGATGAATGGAAAAGTATAAGTTTACTGCGAAAACAAAAGAATCTGCAAAAGAGTTAGCTTTATATGAACTTAAAACAGATGAAAATAATATAATATATACAACTAAAGAAGTAAAATCCGGTCTATTTGGAAAAAAGATAGAAATAGAAGTTGTGAAAAAAGAAGATATTATTAATTTAATTAAAGAAAATTTATTAAATATTATTTCTAAAATGGGTATTGATGCTAAAATAGAAATAAAAAATAGAGAAGAATCATTAAACTTTATTATTTATTGTGATCAAAATGCATTATTAATAGGAAAACAAGGAAAAAATTTGCAAGCTTTAACGATTCTATTAAAACAAATTGTATTACAAGAAGTTGGACAACCATTCAAATTTAATTTAGATGTTGGAGAATATAAATTAAAAAGACAAAAAGAATTAGAACGTTTAGCTAAGCGTACAGCTAAAGAAGTAGCAAAAACCAAAATAGAAGCTAAACTGGATTCAATGAATTCTTATGAAAGAAGAATAGTACATAATATACTAAATGACTGGAAAAATGTTTATACGGAAAGTGAAGGAGAAGAGCCTGATCGTTATGTAGTCATTAAACCAAAAGAAGAAAAATAATAAATTTTAGGAGAATTTACATGTCAAATGCTAATTTAAGTAAAGAAGAATTAATTGATTTAATCCAGTATGGAGCAGAAAAAAACAATATAATTCAAAATAGATTATTAAAGATAAATATAGATTTGATAATAAAAAAATATAAGTATTAATGTGAAGTTTATAGAGAAAGTTATATTGTAGGGAATTAGATACTTTCAAAAGAGCAGCTTGCTTATTAATAGCAATAAATGAAAGCTATTTAAATATTGATAAAAAGAAAAAATCATCTTTTGCATTAGATGTTGCCATAAAAATGTGTGAAAAACCATATTGGTATATAGGAAACAACTTTGATGAGCCATTTAAAATTGAGGAAGTGAACTTTTCAAGAGAGTTTCAAGATGATGAAATTTTATGCAAAACAAAAGAAACGTTAGGTTTATCACTTATTCATAAAAAAAACTTTGCCATATTTTGGCTATGCATTAAATTTTCAATTATTATATGAAAATGCATTACAGGTAAAACATGAAAATAATTTAGAAAATGCAGCAAAAGAATTCCAAACTATACGATTAATTAAATCCACAAATAAAGGTCATATTCAATAAAAATAAAAAATTTATTGAAAATAAATAATTATATTGAGAAAAAAATTTTCTCTTTTTTTATTTCCCGGGAAATAATTTATTGAAAAATGATAAGTATTGTAATATAATACGTATGAGTTATTGAGGTGAAATTATGAATGATACAATATGTGCTATATCTACCGCTTTAGGAATAGGTGCCATTTCTATTGTTAGAACAACCGGAAAAGATGCAATAAAGATAGTAAACACCATATTTAAAGGAAAAGATTTAAACAAAGTAAATAGTCATACAATTCATTATGGTTATATAATAGATAAAGAAGAGATTATTGATGAAGTATTAGTATCAGTTATGAAAGCCCCTAAAACATTTACAGTAGAAGATGTAGTAGAAATTAATTGCCATGGAGGAATTGCAACAACCAATAGAGTTTTGGAATTATTACTGAAAAATGGTTGTCGTATGGCCGAACCAGGAGAATTTACAAAGAGAGCTTTTTTAAATGGAAGAATTAATTTAATGGAAGCAGAGTCTGTTATGGATTTAATTAGTGGTAAAACAGATAAAGCAAGAAAAATGGCTATAAATGGATTAAGAGGATCTACTTTTGATTTAATTCATAATCTAAGACAAGAAATATTAGAAGTAATTGCATCTATTGAGGTAAATATTGATTATCCAGAATATAAAGATATTGAAGAAAAAACTCTTAAAAGTATAAAAGAGAGTGTGGATAAAATAAAAATAAAATTAACCAAGATTGTAAAAGATTCAGAAAACGGCAAAATAATCAAAGAAGGAATTAAAACCGTCATATTAGGCAGACCAAATGTAGGAAAAAGTAGTATTTTAAATCGATTACTTGATGAAGAAAAAGCTATTGTAACAGATATAGAAGGAACTACTAGAGATATTGTAGAAGGACAAATAAATATTGACGGAATTTTATTCGATATTATTGATACAGCAGGTATACGAAAAACAAATGATATTATTGAAAAACAAGGTGTGGAAAAAAGTTTATCTTTTATAGAAAATGCCAATTTAATCATAATGGTATTAAATAATAATGAAAAATTAACTCCAGAAGATCAGGAATTATTAGAAAAAATTAAAAATAAAAGATACATTCTTGTAATAAATAAGTCGGACTTAGCAAGAAAAATACAATTAAGCGATTCTTTAGAAAAAGAAGCAATCAAAATAGATACTCTCAATAAAGAGGGAATTTTACCTCTAATTGAAAAAATAAAAGATTTATTTAATATGGAAAAGCTAGAAAACAGTGATTTAAATTATATTAGTAATGCTAGACAAATTGCGTTATTGAAACAAGCATTAGAGGTTATTCCCTCTATCTATAATGGATTAGAACAAGAATTACCAATTGACATGATAGAAATTGATTTAAAAGAAATTTATAATCTTTTAGGAGATGTAAATGGAGAAAGTTATTCAGATGAAATTATCGATCAATTGTTTAGTCAATTTTGTTTAGGAAAATAAAAAAAATTATTTCCCGGGAAATAATTTATTAGTAAATGGAAGTGAAAAAATGGATCAATATGAAATTATTGTTGTTGGTGGTGGCCATGCTGGATGCGAAGCTTCTTTAGCCGCAGCAAGAAAACATCATAAAACACTTTTGATAACAGGAAATATAAAAAATATTGCAGATATGCCATGTAATCCATCAATTGGTGGGCCGGCCAAAGGAATAGTCGTAAGAGAAATAGATGCCTTAGGCGGAGAAATGGGAAAGAACATAGATAAAGCAGCTATTCAAGTAAAAATGCTAAATACAAAAAAAGGCCCAGCTGTACAAGCTTTACGAGCACAAGCAGATAAAGTAACTTATCCAAAAGAAATGCTAAAAACTTTGCAAAGTCAAGAAAACTTAACAATTTTAGAAGCTATGGTTGAAGATATAATCATTGAAGATAAAAAGGTTAAAGGGGTTGTATTAGAAAATGGAACATCAATTTTATCAGATATAGTTATTCTTACAACTGGAACATATTTAAAAGCAGATATTTTAGTAGGGGATAGAAGATATCGAAGTGGGCCACATGATGAAAAACCGTCTAATTTTTTAAGTGATAAATTAAAACAATTAGGTTTTAATATAAAAAGATTAAAAACAGGCACACCCCCTAGACTTGATAAAAAAACCATTGATTTTACAAAGGCCTCAATGGAATTAGGAGATAAAATAGGATATACATTTTCCTTTGAAAATGAACCAAATTATGATGTGGATAAACAAGAACCTTGTTATCTAATTTATACAAATAAAAGAACACATGAAATTATAAAAGAACATTTGAATGAATCTAGTATGTATGGAGGTTATGTAGAAGGGGTAGGACCTAGATATTGTCCGTCGATTGAAGATAAAATAGTGCGTTTTAGTGATAAAGAGAGACATCAATTATTTTTAGAACCAGAAAGTCTTTATTATGATGATATTTATTTGCAAGGTTTTTCAACAAGTATGCCCCATTATGTACAAGAACAAATGATAAGAAGTCTACCTGGATTAGAACATGTTAGAATAGTAAAATATGCTTATGCCATTGAGTATGATGCTATTGATTCAAAACAATTGACACAAAGTTTAGAGACAAAAATCATAAAAGGATTATATACTGCAGGACAAATTAATGGAACTAGTGGATATGAAGAAGCCGCGTGTCAAGGATTAATTGCTGGAATCAATGCTTCATTAAATTTAGAAGGAAAAGCTCCTTTAATATTAAAACGCAATGAGGCATATATGGGTGTATTAATTGATGATTTAGTAACAAAAGGGGTAATTGATCCTTATCGTTTATTAACATCTAGAGCAGAATATCGATTATTACTAAGACATGATAATGCAGATATAAGATTAACTCAATATGGATATGACGTTGGTTTAATTCCAGAAGAAAGATATAAAAAATTTAAACAAAAGTTAAAAGATATAAAGAATTTAACTCAAGAATTGAAAAATAACAAAGTAACTCCAAAAAAAACTGTTAATGAATATTTAGCAAATATAGGATCCGCTGAATTAAAAGATGGAATAACATTATATGATTTATTAAAAAGACCAGAAATTAGTTTTGACAAGATACAATATTTTTATCCAAATAAATATTCTAAAGAAGTCTATGAACAAGTGGAAATAAATATAAAGTATGAAGGTTATATATTAAAGGCAAACAAAGAAGCTGAGAAAATGCTAGCCCTTGAAAATATAAAAATTCCAGAAAATATGAATTATGATGATATAAAAAATTTAGCAAGTGAAGCCCTACAAAAATTAAAAGAAATCAGACCAACTACCATTTCACAGGCAAGTAGAATTAGTGGAGTAAATCCTGCCGATATAGCAATTTTAATCGTGTATTTAAAGAAGGAAAAGTTTTATGAATAAAGAACAATTTATATATGAAATAAATCAATTGGGCATTTCTATTACAAATCAACAAATGGAACAACTTGATAAATATTATAAATTATTATTAGAATGGAACCAAAAAATAAACTTAACAAGAATTATTGAAGAGAAAGAGGTTTATTTAAAACATTTCTATGATAGTTTAACATTAATGAAAGCAATTGACCTACGAAAAAATCTTACACTTCTAGATGTAGGAACAGGTGCTGGATTTCCTGGAATAGTATTAAAAATCGTCTTTCCAAATTTAAAAATTGTATTAGTAGATTCCCTTTTAAAAAGAATTAAATATCTAAATGTGGTCATAGAAGAATTAAAATTAAAAGACATAGAAGCGATTCATATCAGAATAGAAGACTATATTAAAAAAAATATAAAATTTGATGTTGTAACTTCTAGAGCAGTAGCGAATATGACAAAATTATATAACTATTGTATGCCAGCGGTAAAAAAAGGTGGATATTTTATAGCAATGAAAGCAAATGTTGATGAGGAATTACCAGAATTTTTAGAAAAAAATAAGGTAAAAGTAAAAGAAATAAAATTTTTATTACCATATATACAGGCAAAAAGGGATTTAATTATTATAAAAAATAATTAATTTTATGAAAAAAGATTGTCATAAAAAAAATTTTCATGTATAATGCTAATATAGGGTTTTTATAGAATAGAAGGGGAAGATGTTTATGAATAATAGCAATGAACAAAACGAAGTAATTTACTTATATTTGGATGATATAATTCCTAATCGATTTCAACCAAGAGAACGTTTTGATGAGGGAGCACTAAGAGAACTTGCGGCTTCTATAAAAGAACATGGAGTAATACAACCTATTATAGTAAGAAAAATAGGAGATAAATATGAAATTATTGCAGGGGAAAGAAGATACAAAGCATCGGCTTTAGCAGGTCTTACCAAAATACCAGCAATTATTAGAAATTTAGATGATAAAGAAACAAGCAAAGTTGCACTTTTGGAAAATTTACAAAGAAAAAACCTAAGTGCCATAGAAGAAGCAAGAACTTATCAAAAAATACTTGATTTAGATCAGATGACACAATTTGAACTAGCAAAAACTATGGGAAAATCACAACCTGTTATAGCAAATAAATTAAGATTGTTAACATTGCCAGATGAAGTACAAGAAGCATTATTAAAAGAACAAATTTCTGAAAGGCATGCAAGAAGCCTATTGTCATTAGAAAATGCAGAAGATCAAATTGAAATGTTACATAAAATAATTAACAATCGTATGACCGTTAGAGAAACGGATGAAGAAGTGAGAAAAAGAGCAACAACAGATAATTTTGGGTTACCCGGATTAGAAAGTACTGAAAATGTTAGTAAACCAGAAGCGAATACATCTATAGACAAAATGCCGCAACCTATACCATTAAATATGGATGAAAAAACTGAAGAACAAGCCATTTCATCAATAAATCCAATATTCGATCAAAATGTTGTAAATGTACCAGATGTCAATACAATTAGACAACAATCCATTGATATTAATAATGTAAATCAACCTCAATTAAAAACAAAACCATCCTTAGAAAATATACAAACACAACTTTCTGAGACAATCGAAAATGAACAACAAAAGTCAGTTGTACCTTTAGAAGATTTGTTAAAAGGATCAAATGATGTTTCGGTAAAAGAAAACAAGGATGAAAAGCCATTAATAAATTTAGAAGATTTATTAAATGAAGCCAAAGAAGTTCCTATTGAAGAAAAAAACGAAGAAAAAGAATCAAAGCAACAAGAACAAAATCAAACGGAAGAATTACTTGAAAAAATAGAATCTAGCGATCAAATGGATACGGAGACCTTAGAGGTGGAAGAATTAAATAATAATGAAAAACCATTGCCATCTGTGGTAGACACACAATCAATAAACGTGTTTGATTTGAGATTAGCTATTTCTAATATAAGAGATAAAATTGAAGAGCTTCAAGAAAAAGGAATAAAAATAGATTCTGAGGAAATCGATTTTGAAAAACAATATCAGATTATTATCAAAATAGAAAAATAATAAACAAGTAGATAACATTTCTACTTTTTTTTGACAAATTTAATAGAAATCGTTTCAAAAAGAAATAATTTTTGATAAAATAACATTAGACAAAAGAAAAGGTGATAGTATGAGTAAAGTAATTTCATTGGTAAATCAAAAAGGCGGAGTAGGAAAAACAACTACAAGTATAAACTTATCATCTTCATTAGCTGTATTAGGGAAAAAAGTATTATTAATTGATTTAGATCCTCAAGGGAACACAACAACAGGAATAGGCATAAACAAGGGAGAGATTGATAAAAGCATTTATGATGTTTTAACAGGAGATTGCACAATAGTTGATGCAATGCAAAAAACGAAGTATAGCAATTTGTATGTATTGC
>CANQVY010000048.1 GCA_947627405.1 uncultured Bacilli bacterium
GGTAAACTATTACTTTCCTTATAAATATCGCTTTTTTGAACCAATTGATCAGATACTAAACTTTTATATTTATAATCTACATTATTATGATTAATGTTGTAATTGTAGGTATAACTTGGATTTAATGCACTTTGATCCAATGGTATAGATGAATAATATTGTGTATTGGATCCATCGTTGTAATAACTATCTACTTGGACAGCTTTGGCTGTTTCTAATACTTCTTTAATTAAAGTAATATAAGTTTGCCCCGTTCTAGTCACTGTTTCCTTTTTTCCACTTTCATAATTTAAAGTATATTGATAAGAATAAGAAAGTTTTAATTTCACGGTATGATTTTTTAAATAATTTTCAAAAGTGATTCCACCCATTTGGTTTTTTAATTTATCTTTTAAATCATTAAAAGCTTCTGTTTTTCCTTGACTATTGATATCCGCTACATCTTTTCCATCGATTAGTAAGTCAATATGATTGGGTACAACGGTAATTGCTTTATCGTTATTCGCTTCTTGTTTTCCAGAATTATCTCTTATTCCTGCGTTTCTAAGTTCAAAGTAATCATATGTGCTTTGATTCTCCTCTGATTTTACATTTGATAACACTGTATTTTTATAATCATATTCTGATATTTGTAAATAATAATTTTTTGGAGCTTTTATGTATTTATTATTTTCTGGTTTGTAAGATATATCACAATATTGATTTTCTTTTACACTAGTATTGTAATGATCTCCTTGGCAATGCATACAACTTGTATAAATAAAATTCGTTCCTTGTTGTTCTTGCTCGTTTTTATATTTTCGAATTACAAGAACATAACTGTAATTATCATCGTCTTGATTAATCAAGTTTTCCCCATAATAGCCACACGTTTTTTCGGTTTTATCTACAACTTCATCAATATAAGATAATCCTACTAATGAATTTTGACTTTTTGTTTTATCCCCTACATAGACTAAGGCTGTTTTCCCTACTTCATCTGGTAACATATCCTTATTATCTGTATAATAATCTGTACCCGCACTTTTTACATTTTTTTCAATGGCTTTATAATAACTCTTTCCTACATTTTGTAATAATTTTGATACAGAAGGTATACAAATCAAAGCAATAATCCCCAATAATGTAATAACCCCCAATAATTCGATCATAGTAAAACCTTTATTTTTTACTCTTTTCATACAATCACCTATTATGTTTTAATTATAAAACAGAAACATTTTGATTTCAATAGAAAAGGAAAAAATCTAACGACTTTTTCCCTGCTTTTCTTGTCTATTGACTTCTTCATATAAATATTCTAATTTTAAATTGATTTCACTTTCTAATATTAATAATTTATTATCTAATAATTTTAATTTTTCATCGGATAAATATAAGCAATATTTATTAATGAGTTCCATTCGAAATTTGCTGATTTCATTAAGCACTAATTGATAATCTGCTCCACTAGGATTCTCATCTTCATATAAGTAAGATACTAATTTAATTAATTTATTAAATCGATTATTAATTTTTTTTGTTAACAATGTGTCAATTAAAGACGGATTTACAATAATCATTTTATTGACATTTATACAATCTTTAAAAGGGGTATTTTTTGGTTTTAAATTATATCCTTTAATTTTGTCATATTCAAAATAGGTTACACTTTTACTATTTTTATCTTTAACAATCAAATAATTGATATTTTTTTTATCCATAAATACCTCCTATTCTAATAAATCTGGTCTTCTTTCTTGAGTCCTTTTTAAGCTTTCCTCTTTACGATATTCCTCTATTTTTTTGTGATTTCCACTTAATAAGACATCTGGAACCTGCATTCCTTTATAAACTCTAGGCTTCGTATAAGTCGGATAATCTAATAAATGATTATTAAAGGATTCCTTTTGATGGGAACCTTCTTCGATCACATGATCAATTAATCTTATGATACTATCTGCAACAACCATACTAGGAAGTTCTCCACCAGTTAATATATAATCTCCTATACTAATTTCCAAATCAACAATTCTTCGAATTCTCTCGTCAAATCCTTCATAATGCCCACACAATAAAATAATATGTTTTTTCTTACTCAAGGTATAAGCTTGTTCTTGTTTATAAGGTATTCCATCTGGAGTCAACATAATAACAACAGAATCTTCAGTTCTTATATCTTCTATGCAATCAAAGATTGGTTGACAAGAAAGTACCATGCCATTTCCTCCACCATAGGGTGTATCGTCCACTTTATGATGTGGATCTTTTGAATATTCTCTAAAATCAATTATACGAATGGTAACTAATTTTTTTTCGATTGCTCGCTTGATAATGGATTCTTGCAAGAATCCAGCATACATTCCAGGAAACAAAGTTAAAATATCTATTTTCATTTAAAACAATCCTTTTACATAAGAAATATATACTTTCTTATTTTTTAAATCTATTTTTTCAACGAGTTCAAAAGGAACAAAAACTTCCTTTGTTTTATATTCTACTACGAATATCTTTTTTTTCAAGGATATTTTATAAATATTTTTGATTCTTCCTTGTTCCTTTTTATCAAAGATCACTTTTAATCCAATATAATCTTCATCGACCAATTCATCTTTCTCTAGATTTAATGTTTCTTTATCAATATATACTTTCTTATTTTTCAAGAAAAGTACATGATTTAAATCTGAATATCCATCGATAGTAATCATTTCATAGTCTTTATGCCTTCGATAGCTTTTAATCGTATAGGCTTGTTTGTCTATATATATTTTATTATGGACCTTAAAGGCTTTCTCTTTATAATCAAAATTGCTTTTTATTCTTATCTCTCCTTTTATACCATGAAAAGAAGTTATTTTTCCTAAATAAATAAATTCCATAATCTCACCTATTTAATTCATAAAGTAAAATACTTGTGGCAACGCCAACATTTAAACTTTCAACATTTTCATTCATTTTTATATACAACATACTATCACATAAATTTCGAATTTCTTCACTTAACCCATTTCCTTCGTTTCCCATAACAAGCGCATAAGATTCTTTATCTTTTTCTTTTAAAACTCTTACATCTTCTCCATTATTTACATCTGTTCCGTAAACAGGTATATCTTTATCTTTTAATTTTTGAATTACTTTTACTAAGTCTTCTTCTAAAATAACAATATGAAAATTCATACCTTGAGCTGCTCTAATTGTTTTTGGATTATAAAGATCTACCGTATTCTTTCCTAAAAGAATGGTATCCACATCAAAAGCAACGGCACTTCGAATAATCGTTCCTAGATTTCCTGGATCTTGAATACCGTCTAATAATAACAATTTTTTGCCATATTCTTTTTTTGTTGGCATTTTGCATAATGCCATCACGCGAGGAGCATTTTCCATAGTTGTTATTTTATTTAGTATTTCATCTGTTACATATATAATTTCTGAATCAATTGGTAATACTTCATCTCGTGCCAAAATTACTTCTTGAACCATTCCAGCTTTATAGGCCTCTAATACTAAATGTTCTCCCTCTACAATATATGTATTTGTTTCTTTACGATACTTTCTTTCTTTTAATTTTATATAATTTTTTATTCTTTCGTTATCTAAACTTGTTATTAACATAATGCACCTCTTAAAAATTTTTCATTTCTTTTCTAATCACTTTATAATCTTTATAATTTTCTTCTACAACGGACCAAAATTTATGAGAATGATTGGGATAAATCAAGTGCGATAATTCATGAACAATGACATAATCCAAATATTTGATATCTCTTTTCATAAGTTCACTATTCAAGGTAATGTTTTGATCCTTTGTATTACAAACACCCCAACGACTACTCATTTTTCGAATCCATAAAGTGGGATAAGGAATCTTTCTTGAAAAATGATGATACCAAAAATCCAATCTTTCTTGAAACAATTCCTTTGCTTCTTTTTTATACCATTTATCTAAATCTACACTTTTATTGATATATACTTTGCTTTCTCCAATACTTACCCCAAAATTATCTGTATAAATAATCTCATAGGCTTTTCCTAAATATAAAAACTTTTCTTTTTCTTTCTCTTTATGTAATTGTTTTTTAATCATCTTAGCAATACTGTTGTAATTTTGTTTTAGCACTTCGATTAAATATTCTTCATCAGCTCTTATATTTGTAGTTACATATATTTTTAAATCTTCTTTTACTCGAATATAAGTATGTTTAGTTTTTCGCTTTTTTTCTATAACTACATCATATAAAACATCATCAAATTTCATCTGCATTTTCATCACCACTTATCTAATACTATTATATACTAAATCCGTCATAAGTAAAAGTTAGTAAAGTAACTAAAAGTAAAATTTTGTCAAATATTATTCTAGTATAATTATGCTTGTTTCGTTAACAATAATATGGAAAGGAGAATTACAATGAATTTGAGTATCAGAGAACATATTATCAATAACTTTAAGGAAGATAATAAAGAAAATTTACAAAGTGCAATTGAAGAATCCATAAAAGAAAAAGATGAAGTAGTTTTACCAGGTATGGGTGTATTTTTAGAAATTATATGGAATGATGCGGATGAAGACTTAAAGAATAAAATGTTAGAAATTATTTTTAATCGATTACAAAGGGAAAAGAAAAATTAAACCAGCTTTTCTTTTTTTTATTTTTTAGAATCAAAAGCACGAGAT
Source organism: uncultured Bacilli bacterium (assembly GCA_947627405.1). Lineage (GTDB taxonomy): Bacteria > Bacillota_I > Bacilli_A > RF39 > UBA660 > CALVUP01. The sequence goes on from CANQVY010000048.1 coordinate 4,658, forward strand.
TATTCTTTTAAATATTGACTCATTCTTCTTAATGCTTTTGATATACTATATCGATTGATTCTATATTTTTCTTCTAAATCTTTATACGTTATGTTAGGATGATTCTTTTTATATTTATAAATTTTATAATATATCGATTTTATTGTTGCTAGTTCACATTTATTAAAATCGATTTGATTTTCATGAAAAGGATAAATTTCTCGTAATTCTTTATGATTTAATAAACTCTTTTTGATATATTCTAAATTACTATATCTACAGTCAATCTCTAGATATTGCATATTATTTTTAATCACTAGATCTTTCTTTTTTTGATCAATCACTTTTACTTCTTCTAATGTTTTGTTATAATGTTTTATCTCTTTATAATGATGCATCCCATTTACTTCAATAATTACCTTTTGCTTTGGATCGTAAAAATCATAATAATAATTCTTACACCAATTGAGTTCTGTTTTTTTAGGCTGATATAAAAGTTTTACTCCTAATTGTCTAAAAAATTCTTGAATAAATTTTTCTGGATAGGATACTCTATCACTACAACAAGGGCAAACGATAGAATGATATTTATATATTGTACTTATTTGCATAGGAGTTTGTCTGATCTGCTTACATTCTGGACATATTGGATAAATTTTTTTACTACTATTTTTTCTTTCTGTATAAATCAAGTGTTTATCCTTCTTTTGAAAAAATAAAGCAAGCCAAGGAGCTTCGGTATTTAGATCGGTTTTCCCGCGAAGTGCAATCTTTTTCGCACAATGACTACAAGAAATTTTTGATATGGAAATTAATGTTTCATCGATCCATCCTTCATAATCACATTGATTACAATGATATTTATATTTTTTTCGAACAATGGATCCTTGTTTATCTTTTAATCTTTTCCGAGTGATGATGGTTATGTTTTTGTATTGATCTTTAATTTGTTGTCCTATTTGATAGTGATATTTTCCATAACTGACAATTTTGGCAATCTTTCCATTCAATAAATTAATATTTCGAATTTTATATTTTTCTTTTTCATATTCTATAATTAAGTATCCCATTTGATTGATACGAATATAATTCGTGATGAGCAATTCTCCTAATACGCCATTAAATTCAAAAGGGATTGTTTTTCCTATCGAATGAATCCAATCGTATTTCCCATTCTTTTTTGGAATATTTTTTAAATCAAGCTTTTGTAATTTTTTTCTACTATCATAAATTAAGTCTCTCCATTTAAATTCAAATAGATGGTTCGTTCTTAATTTTTTTGTTTTATTTTTATAAGAAATTTCAATAGAATTTCCCTTAAAATGATTTTCTATTTTCAATTGTCCTTTGATCTGATCATATTGAAAAGAAATTTTACATCCTACAGCCTGTTCCCAATCGATATGCGTTGTTGTTCCATATTTTTTCCTAGGAAGGTTTTTTACATCTATTTTTTTCATACACTTTTCCAAAATGAAAAAGCACTATTGTGCTTAATCAATATAAATCATACTATCTTTCTTACAATTTTTACATTTATAAGTAATCATATTATTTCGATTGGCTTCGACTAAATCTAAATGACAATTGGGGCATGAATAATGCGCTTCATATTGCTCTTTTCCTATACCAACACGAAAAGAAAATTTACTATATAGATAATGACAATTATTACAATAGTAAAGCGTATACCCATAATGATTTGCAATTTCTCCACCATGTTTGATAATTGATTTGATTTTTTCTTTGTCTTTTTCTTCTTCAATGAAATGAATAATGCAGTGATCACTTTTTAAGTTTAATAAATTGTATTTAGAATCTAAAAAACTTGTTCCTATTTTAAATACTTCTTGATCGCCACATTCCGGACATAAAACTTTCATATTTTTTTCCATAACCCACCTATTTTCTATACCCTTCTATAAATAGAATATCACAAATTTATACATTTGGAAAAAAGGATCTTTATTTTAATGTCAAATTGTGTAATTTATTTCTATGGTTTAAATGCTTTGACACAGGATGAAAAGTTTTTCGATGTTCTTCTGTGATTCCATACTTTTCAATGGCTTCTATATGCTTTTTTGTTGGATATCCTTTATTGTTTTTCAAATCATACATGGGATATATTTTATCCAATTGATCAAGCATTCTATCTCTTGTTACCTTAGCGATTACGGAAGCCGCTGAAATTGTAATACTTTTAAGATCGCCTTTAATAATCGATTGATGGGGAATTTCTAATTGATCCAATTTCATGGCATCAATTAATACAAAATCTGGTTTTATTTTTGATTTTTCGATTGCTTCGTACATAGCTAATTTTGTAGCTTCATAAATATTAACTTCATCAATTACTTTTTCACTTTTTAAAGCAATACTTACACTGAGAGCTTGTTTTAAAATCTGATCATAAAATTTTTCTCTTTGTTTTGCTGTTAATTTTTTGGAATCTGTAAGTCCATCTAAATGAAATTCTTTTGGTAAAATTACACAAGCTACTACGACAGGCCCTATTAATGGGCCTCTTCCCACTTCATCAACTCCTGCGATATAATTTTTTCCTTCTTCAATCAGGAGATCTTCAAAATAGTGATTGTTTTTATTACAAATAGCTAGCTCTAATTCTTTTGCTTTCTTTGTATATTTTCCATGATTTTTTCTTAATTCTTGTTGATATTCTTTTTCTAATTCTTTTATTTTTTCCATATTTTTAAAAAGAAGATTATTCCTCTTCTTGTTTCTCCTTACCTATTAATACCTCTCTTGGTTTTGAACCATTTTGAGGACCTACTACACCTCTTTCCTCTAAAAGATCAACGATTCTAGCGGCACGATTATAACCTAATTTAAATCTTCTTTGTATTAAAGAGGTAGAGGCTTTTCCTTGTTGAACGACAAAATCTACAATATCATTATAAAGTGGATCATCGTAATCCTCTTGATCGTATTTTCCAACCGTTGATTGCGATGTATCGATTGGTTGTAAATTCATTAAAGCTTCATCATATTGAACTTTTTGTTGCTTAATCGTGTAATCTATAATTCTAGAGATTTCTTCATCTGTAATGAAAGAACCTTGAATACGAATGGGGGCATTCGTACCTATTGGTAGATACAACATATCACCTTTTCCCAATAATTTTTCTGCTCCTATCATATCTAAAATCGTTCTAGAATCAATTCCAGATCCTACTGTAAAAGCAATACGTGATGGAATATTTGCCTTAATCAATCCTGTAATAACTTCTGTGGATGGCCTTTGTGTTGCAACAATTAAATGTATTCCGGCAGCACGTGCTTTTTGCGTAATACGTAAGATAGAATCTTCAACTTCTTTTGCCGCAACCATCATCAAATCAGAAAGCTCATCAATAATCACAACAATATAAGGCATTCTGCTTTTCTTTTCTTCATCAGTATGTTTATCATTGTATTTATCTACATAAGCATTATAAGTTTCAATATTTTTTGTTTTTGTTTCATCAAAAGTAGAATATCTGTTTTCCATTTCTGCGACCATTTTTGCAAGTGCAGTAGAAGCTTTTTTTGGATCGGTTACCACAGGACATAATAAATGTGGAATTCCATTATAAACGGACAACTCAACAACTTTTGGGTCAACCATAACTAACTTCACTTCATCGGGTCTTGCACGCATCAAAATAGAACAAATAATTCCATTTACACAAACGGATTTACCTGAACCAGTTGTTCCGGCAATTAATAAATGTGGCATTTTATTAATTTCGCAAACTCCTATATCA
>CANQVY010000049.1 GCA_947627405.1 uncultured Bacilli bacterium
CAATATTCCCCACTATAATTAATAATATTTTTCAAAGTATTTCTAGCCAATACCAATTCGTTGTCACTGTTAATTTGTAATTCCACTTCATGATCATTCTTAGCAAGTTCATAAATTACCTTCGAATGATCCTCTAAATATTTATTTGTAGTAATAAACGTTGCAGTTATCGATTTATTATCTAATACATTCATTATTTTTTCAACATCTATGGTATCATCTAAAATAAATACAAGCCCAACTGTATCCTTTAAATAATTTCCTTTTATGATGTATTTATCATAACGATTGGTAATACTGATTTGTGGCTGAATTTCTTTTAGTACTATACTATCCTTATCATATTGTCCCATTCTTTTCATAGCTTGGTAAGAATTCTCATAATCAACTTCTAATCCATTGTATCCGGGCAGTACTTCATCTTCGTGAATTAAAGCATCGCTAACTTCTACTTTATAATCTTTAGCATTTTTTTTTATTTCTTTCATAATAGGATCTGTATATTTAACTAAATCAACAGATTTTTCTGTATAATAAAAGCTAAAACAGATTAGAAAGCATACAAGCACTACTTGGATTATTTTTTTAATCATTCTCTTCACCTATTTAAATATATGAATGAAATTGCTTTTCATGAAAAAAAATATAATAACTAAAAAATCGTTATTATATCATGTATTGTTACATATATCATTAATGCTAAAAGTAGTATAAAACCAATATTATGAATTAAGTTTTCTGTTGAAGCTTTCACAGGAGATCCCTTTAATTTTTCGATGATTAAGAATAAAATTCTTCCTCCATCAAAAGCTGGCAATGGAATCAAATTAATTACCCCCACATTAATACTTAAATAAGCTATAAGATACAACATATTGGCAAGTCCTGTTTTGGCTTGTTGATCAACAATATTATAAATTCCTACTGGACCACTTAAACTATTAATACTAAGTCCTCCAGTAATTAAATTACCAATTACGACAAACATTTGCTTGAATATAGATTTCATTTTAGAAAAACAATATTTTATAGAAGCTACAAATCCTTTTTGTTGTTTGCCTTCCATAGTAATTCCTACAACATAAGTATTGCCTTCCTCTGTTTTTATTTTTTTTGTTTTTACTTGGTATGTTTCTACATTTCCATTTTGTTTTTCTACAACAAATTCAATAGGTTTATCTTTATTTGCTAATGTAATATATAGGGAAATATCGTCAATAGAAGAGATCTTATGATTATTAATTTTTAATACTTTATCATTTGCTTGTAAGCCAGCTTCATAGGCTGGATAATCTGGTGATACCGCACTAATATATGGAGATTGATCCACACTTCCAAAAAAGATTCCTATAGAAAATAATAAAATAAGCGCTAAAATGAAATTATTTCCTGCACCAAAGAACATCACTAAAAATCGCTGCCATGCTGGTTTGGATTGTAACAATCGATCAGGAGAAACCTTCTTATCTTCATCGGATCCCTCACCGGCTAAAGAAACATATCCTCCCAAAGGAATCGCACGTATTGAATAATAAGTCTCCCCTTTTTTCCCTTTTTTACTTAGTATCTTTGGACCCATTCCTATTGAAAATTCATAAACATAAATTCCAAACATCTTGGCAAATATAAAATGACCAAATTCATGTACTAATACAATTAAGCCTAATATTAATAAAAAATATATAATACTTAAGATGTTCATAATACCTCCTTATATAATTCCAAATATAACAATGAATGCTAACATAACAAATATTATACTATCCAATCGATCCAACACTCCCCCATGGCCTGGTATTAAATGCGAAAAATCCTTTTTTCCATAATACCTTTTTATAGAAGAAAATACCAAATCTCCTAATTGTGCTACAGCGGATAAACATAATGTTAAAAAGATTAATTTTACAATACTAATATTATTATTGATAATGGTAATATAGAACGTCGAAGCAACAAAGGTTCCCATAATCATTCCTCCTATACTACCCTCCCAAGTTTTATTTGGAGAAATATCTGGAGCCATTTTCGTTTTTCCTATTCTTTTTCCTATTTCCATAGCAAATATATCTGTAAATATTGTAATTAAAAATAAATAAACAATATAGAAAATACTATAATTTCTGATTTGTAAAAGCAAATGAAAGGCTAGCCCAATAAATGTTGTTGCACCAATTAAGAAAAGTGCATCATTCGCATTATATTTTTTTCTATCATTGATGAAAACCATAGGAGATAAAAAGAAAAATATAATAAAAGCTATTACTCGATAATCTAAATAATAGGTAAAATCATTTCCGTTTCGGTTATACAGAATAAAAAACAAGACTAATAAATAGGCAAATATTTTAAGTAAAAACGGAATTTTTTTCTTTTCTTCCCTAATATGCAACAATTCGAAAAGTCCACAAACACCTACGATTGTTACAAAAATAGCAAATGGCAATTTACCAATAATTAGTAAAGGAATAGAAATTGCTAACATAATAATAGCACTAAGAATTCTCGTTTTCATAATTTATACCTCCAAATCTTCGATTTCTTTTATTGTATTCAATAATTGCTTGATCAAACTCTTTTTCGTCAAACGCAGGAAAATATGTTTTTGGAAAATAAAATTCAGCATAAGCATTTTGCCATAGTAAGAAGTTGCTTAAACGATGTTCCCCACTCGTACGAATCATAAGATCTACAGGAGCTAAATCTTGATACATATAATGATTCATCGTATGACAATCTATATTTTTTTCATCTAAGATTCCTGCTTTTACATCTTTGATTATTTTTTGAACGGCATCTACAATTTCATATTGTCCTCCATAATTTACACATATATTAAATATGGATCCATGGTTTTTTTTTGTTTCTTCCGTAACTTGATCAATAATTTTTAAAACTTTCTTAGGAAGTGGCTCTCTTCTTCCAGAAAAGATTATCTTGATATTTTGTTTTGATAATCTCTTGGAGTATCTTTTGAATCCTTCTGAAAATAAACTCATCAAATAACTTACTTCTGTTTTACTTCTTTTAAAATTTTCTGTAGAAAAGGCATAAACACTTAAAATTTTTACACCCTTCTTAAATATATAATCTGATAATTTTTCTAAATTATTAAATCCATGAAAATGGCCTTCACTTCTTGTTAATCCTCTTTCTTCAGCCCATCTACCATTACCATCTAAAATGATTGCAACGTGATTTGGAATCTCCATTTTTTGTTTTATCATTTATTTAACCACCTTTGCTATTAACATTATAATACATTTGATAAAATCATACAATAATTAATATTAATTAACTTTCTCCTTTATGTAAAAATAAGCAAAATCTTTTGCTTATTCTATATTCTCAAATTGCGAATTGTATAAATCGGCATAAAAACCATTTTTTTTAATTAATTGTTTATGCGTTCCTTGTTCAATGATATCTCCATCATTCATTACAAGAATTAAATCTGCATTTTTAATGGTCGATAATCGATGCGCAATGATAAAGCTCGTTCTTCCTTCCATTAATTTATCCATTGCTTTTTGAATTAATACTTCTGTTCTGGTATCTACACTACTTGTTGCTTCATCCAATATAAGAACTTTTGGATCTGCAAGAATAGCTCTGGAAATGGTTAATAATTGTTTTTGCCCACCTGAAATATTATTTGTTTCTTCATTCAATTTCATATTATATCCACCCGGTAGAGTTTGAATAAAATGATGAACATAGGCTGTCTTCGCCGCATGAATAACTTCATCATCCGTTGCAGATAATCTGCCATACCTTAGATTTTCCATAATGCTTCCACTAAATAACCAGGTATCCTGCAACACCATTCCAAATATTTTTCGTAAATCTTCTCTTTTAAAATCATTTATATTATGTCCATCAACCAATATACTTCCTTGATTCACATTGTAAAAACGCATTAACAATTTTACCATTGTAGTTTTCCCAGCTCCAGTAGGTCCAACAATAGCGATCTTTTGTCCTGGTTTCACTTTCAAATTAAAATTTTTAATAATCGTTTTATCTTTTTCATAGCCAAATTGGACATTTTTAAATTCAATAGCCCCTTCAATTTTATCCAGTTTTACAGGATTGGCTATATCCATTTCTTCTTCCTCTTCTTCTAAAAAGGCAAAAATTCGCTCAGCCGATGCAATCATGGATTGTAATAAACTAGAAACTTGTGCAACTTCTATTAAAGGTCTTGTAAATTGTTTTACATATTGTATAAAAGATTGTATGTCTCCTACCGCAATTTTGTTTTTTATAGCTAAATATCCACCTAAAATTGCTACACAAACATATCCTAAATTTCCAATAAAGGCCATGATCGGATGCATAAGTCCGGATAAAAATATACTCTTCCATGCTGATTTGTACAACGTTTCATTATCTTCATTAAATTTTGTAATCATATCCTTTTCAGCATTGAAAGCTTTAATTACATTATATCCCGAATACATTTCTTCTACGTCTCCATTTACTTCCGCTAAAAAATTTTGCTGATTTTTAAAATACTTTTGGCTTTTTGATACTACAAAAACGATCAGCAATAAAGCAATAGGAAGCATTAATAAAGCAACACAAGTCATTGTAATACTAATAGAAAGCATCATAACTAAAATTCCCACAACCGTAACAATCGCAGAAATAACTTCAGTTGCTGTTTGATTTAAACTTCCAGATAATGTATCTACATCATTGGTAATAATGGATAAAACTTCTCCATGTGTTTGCTTTTCAAAATAAGAAAGAGGCATTCTATTGATTTTGCTACTAATTTCTTTTCTCAATTTGTAAGTTAAATTCTGTGAAATTTCGGTCATAATCATGTTTTGAATAAATTGAAAGGCTGAACTAGTTACATATAAAATCAGTAATGTAATTAATATTTTCTCTATTTTAGCAAAATTAATTCCACCATTGCCAGATAATTTAGCTGTTAATCCATTAAATAATTCGGTTGTAGCATTTCCTAAGATTTTTGGCCCGACAATAGCAAAGATAGTACTACCAATAGCAAATAAAATTACAACTGCAATTCCAATCTTATATTGTTTTAAATATTGCAATAATTTTTTTAATGTTCCTTTAAAATCTTTTGCTTTTTCGATTGTGGCCATAGGTCCTTTCCCGTGTGGCCCTCTAGGAACTTTTCTTCTTGTATCTTTACTCATTTTCTAGTTCCTCCTTACTCAATTGTGATAAGGCAATTTCTTTATAAACTTCACAACTTTTCATTAATTCCTCATGGGTTCCTTTTCCTACAATGGTCCCCTTATCCAGTACAATGATTTGGTCTGCATGTAAAACTGTGGCTATTCTTTGTGCAACAATTAAAATTGATTTGTCTTTCGTAATTTTTGCTAATTCTTTACGTAGAGTAACATCCGTTTTATAATCCAACGCAGAAAATGAATCATCAAAGATAAAAATCTTTGGATCAATGGCTATCGCTCTAGCAATCGATAATCTTTGTTTTTGCCCACCAGAAACATTTGATCCTCCTTGAGAAATATAACTATCATATTTCTTTTCCTTTTTAAGAATAAATTCATCGGCCTGAGCAATTTTTGCCGCCTCAATCATTTTATCATCTGTTAATTTTTTATTTCCAAATTTAATATTATCTGCAATGGTACCTGAAAATAGTGTTCCTTTTTGAGGAACTAAACCTATATTTTTTCTTACTTGTTCAAGGGATAAATCTCTAATGTCTATACCATCTAATAAAATCTTTCCTGCTGTAACATCAAAAAATCTTGGAATTAAATGAATTAATGTTGATTTACCAGAACCTGTTGATCCAATAATAGCTGTTGTTGTTCCAGGAGTCATTGTAAAAGATATATTTTCCAAAACGTCTTCTTGTGCATCAGGATATCTAAAATAAACGTCTTTAAATTCCAAAATCCCATGGACTTTATCCAGATGCTCTACTACTTTTTTATCTTTTATAACTATTTCTTTCGTTAATATTTCATTGATTCGGCGAATTGAGATAATTGCTCTTGGTAACATAATCGATACCATAGATAGCATTAAGAAAGACATAATAATTTGGACAGCATATGTAATTCCAGCAATTAAATCTCCTACCTGCAATACCCCTGTATCTACTTTATAAGAGCCAACCCAAATAATTAATACACTAACGCCATTCATAATAAACATCATCACAGGCATCATAACGGACATGGCTCTATTTACAAATTTATTTATTTTTGTTAAATCGATATTTGCAATATCAAATCTTTTTTCCTCATATTTTTCATTAGCAAAAGCACGAATTACGGGAAGACCAGACAATATTTCACGGGATACCAAATTTAAGCGATCAATTAATTTTTGAATTTTATTAAATTTAGGAAGTGTTGCTATAAATAATATAAGAACTACCGAAATATTGCAAATGACGGCTAGTGCTACCACCCAAAAAAGACTATTCCCTTGCATTTTTGCTAAAGCACCAAATCCTATAATAGGAGCATAAACTACGACTCGAAACAACATCACAATAAGCATTTGAATCTGTTGAATATCATTGGTGCTTCGAGTAATTAAAGAAGCCGTCGAAATCTCTTCAAATTCTTTATTTGAAAAATTCATAACTTTATTAACTGTATTTTTTCTTAAATCTTTAGCAATTCCCGTTGCAGCTTTGCTCGATGTTAATACAGATAAAATCGTCATAGCCATAGAAAGGAATGCAAGGGCTAACATTTTAATACCAACCTTGAATATGTAATGTATTTGTTTTGATTTGATATTGATTCCAATTATTTTATATTCTTTTTCAATAAAACTAATAGCACTTTGTTTTATGATACTATCTCCAAATGTTGAAGTTTGTTTTTTATATTCCTCTTTCATTTTAGAAATATCGCGATCACTCATAAGCGGTAATAGATCTATTAGTTTTGTATCTTCAGGAATTTGATCAAAACCATTGTAATTTTCTTGTAAATCTTTAATAGTTACATTTTCGAACATATTATAGAAAAGAATAGGCTCACTCATAAGAGATTCTAATTCTTCCAATTTCTCCTTACTCTTATCTTTTACTATATATAGATTTTCTTTTTCCACTAATGGATATTGATCCTTATATTCCTTACTCTTTTGTGGAGTTATTAAATCATAATTTTTTAATATTTCTTCATCCGTTTTAGAATCAGTAAATAATAAAATATGATTTAATTGTTCTTCTCGTATCACCTCATAAGTTGCATATTTGATTCCCTTACCAGATATTCCTACATCCACAATATCTGATGTATAATCAGGAAGAGCTAAATCACAATTTGCTTGGATAATTAATAACACAATAGTAACTATTATTAAAGGTATATATTTTTTGATTATATTTAATAACTTTTTCATGATGATCACCTATAAAATCCTTTCTTTAAAAGTTCAAAGTTTAATAGCAAATGTTTTCGAACTTCTTCTTTATCCTTATTCATTACAAGAACAGGAACAACAAAACGCGTTGTTAAACTAATGAACATACCAATCATATGATGAAGTTCTTCATCATTTTTAATATTTAATCTAGAACGATCTACTAATGATTCTAATTTTGCAAACTTAGGATCATTCTTTCTTTCGCTAGCCTTATGTATAGAAGATAAAGATAAGTTTATAAATATTTTTTTACAGAAATCATGATTTGCCTTTGTTTCTCCTGTTTCTATAATATAATCATAAATATTAATAAAACTTTCAAACAAATCTCCTTTATTTCTCTCTAAATATTTTAAAAATACTTCCTCTATTTTCTTTATATATACATCCACAACATATCTATAGATATCATTTATATCTTTAAAATACATATAAAAACTACCACGAGGTATTTCAGCATCCTTTATAATTCTATTAATTGAGGCATCCATTAATGTATGATTTGAAAATTCTTTTGTTGCTGCCTTAACAATTCTTATCTTTTTTTCCTTTGATAAATTATAAAACGTACTACTTGGCATAACTATCTTCTCCTAACCAACGATTCCATTATATTATGACAATCTGTCACTAGTCAATAGAAAGTTTATGAAATTCACAAAAAAAGATAGTATTTCTACTATCTAAGATTTCAAGTAATTGATTTTGGCTGTACATCCACCTCTCCACTTACTATTCCAATTATTAGTCACAAAATCAGAAGTATTATCAATATTAATTGCTTGAGAATTTTTCCAATTACGAAAAGCATATTCTCCCACATTCGTAACGGTAGATGGTATATTTATTTCTGTTAAGCTAGTACAATTTTGAAAAGCATAATTCCCTATACTTGTTACTGTATCTGGTAAATTTAGCTCTGTTAAACCACTACATCCAGAAAAAGCATAATT
>CANQVY010000050.1 GCA_947627405.1 uncultured Bacilli bacterium
GAAGTTTAACTACTTTACATGCCAATTCGCCATTAGATGCATTAAATCGATTAGAAACGATGGTTTTAATGGGTGGAATTGATATTCCTATACAAGCTATTCGTGAATATATAGAGAATGCAATAGATATTATTGTGAATATAGAAAGATTAAGTGATGGAAGAAGGAAAATTACAAGTATATGTGAAGTGGTTGGATTTTACAAGGATATGATCAAATTAAAAGAAATCTTTGCTTTTCGACAAACTGGACTTACAAAGAACCATGAAGTGGATGGTGAATTTATATTATATAATTATAGGCCTGTTAGTTATGACAAACTAAAATCCAAAGGAATTGATACGATTGATGATATATTTGAAAAATTAAAAAAGCCTAGAAAGAAGGATTCTGATGAAATCTAAAAACAAAAAAAGAGATGTTTCGAATCATGGATTAAAAGAACAAAATCGAAAATTAAAATCCGATTTAGATCAATTTAAAAGACTTATGATTCTCCTAATTCTATTGGTATTTGTTTCTGTTTTATCTCAAGCGTTATATTATTATTCAATCGAATATGAGAAAAAATCAAATTTTTTACAACCATCACAACAAGTAGATAAAAGGAAAGAAGAACAATCCATGGATGAAAGTTTAGATGTTACCAGTGAACAAGTTACTCATTTGGTACAATCTATCGATGTCTTTAATAATCAATTAGAATCTGCTAACTTTTTTGGCTATTTATATAAAAAAGATTCTTATACTTCAGAAAATATCAGTAATAAAGCAAAAATATTTATGGCACTTTCTAATATTTCTTTTGTAGATCATCAAGAATTGATCGATGATCAAGACAATGTGACTATTCCACGGCAAATGGTTTTTCAAAAAATGAAAGATTTATTAGGAGAAAAAATCACATATGAAGATGAATCTTTAGTCGATGATGAAAATGATTGTCGAATGGCTTACTTTGGATATGATGAAAAAGCAGAAAATTATTTCTTAAGATCTTTTGGACATAATCAAGCGGCTTATACCAATACCATTGAAACAAAGATTCAAAAAGCAATAAAAAAAGATGATCAAATCATGATTACTGTTTTGATGTATAAATTAATTCCTACAAAAGAAGGTTTTAAAGTTTATAAAGATATGAATAGTGAAGAGATGCTTACTCAATTAAAATACAAAGATGAAGTGGATCTTTTTACTACTTATGAAAATGAGTTACAGCAATATAGATATACATTTACTTTAGAAAATGGTAAATATATCTTTACGCAAATAAAGAAAATAAATTAGGAGGAATCGAAAATGGAGGAAAAAAAGAAACAAACAACAAAGAAAAAAGCAACTACGAAAAAAACACCTGTTAAAAAAACTACAGGTACAACAACGGCAAAAAAGACTACCCCAAAAGTGAAATCACAAAAAAAACAACCAATCAAAAAGGAAGAAACGGTTTTATTTCAAGATTTGGGAATTGAAGTAGATGAAATCGTCACAAACAACCAATTGAAAGAACAAAATCAAGAATTGAGAAGTGATATTAAAAAATATAAAGTTTTAATGATCTTATTGATCCTTTTAGTCTTGGTTTCTGTTTTATCTCAAGGGTTGAAATATTATTCAGAATATTTAGAAGAGTATCAAGATACGAAAGTTAGTGTGATTCATAGTGAACCTATGGATTTAAAAAGTAAAGAAGTACTTGACTTATATAATACTGTTTCAATGTTTAAATATGTCAATGCGGGTAATTTCATGGGGTATTTTTATGAAAGAGCTGGAGCAACTGTTGATTCTATTGATGATGAAGTTAAAGTATATATGGGTTTGAGTTTGATTGATACAAAAAAATATATGAAAGATAGTAAACTTATAATCCCAGAAAAAAAAGTAAAGAATAATGTTGAAAAAATATTTGGACCAGGTATTAAATATCAAAATAAATCATTAGGTAGTGATAATTTATGTTATTTATCTTTGGCTACTTTTAATAATAAAAAAGGAATTTATGAAGTAGATCATTATCAGCAATGTAAAAGCTCCTATGAATCTTACTATGGTACGGATTTAATAAGTGCCAATCGATATAGCAATCGAATAGAAATAACAGAAAAAGTTTACTATGGAGAATATGAAAAAGAAGGAAATAAGATGGTTCTTCATGTATATAAACAAGCTAGTTTAAATGATGAAAACAATTTGATTGTTACTTTGGACGCTCAAGATTTAGATGAAAAGACAATCATTAAAGATTTTTCAGATATGCTAAATAGTTATAAATATACTTTCTATTTGGAAAAAGGAAAATATTATTTACATAGTATAGAAAGAGTGAATGAATAAGAGAAAAAAATAAACAGAAGGGAGGCAGAAGATGAATTATAATATGTATGTATTTATTATTCAAATACTTATTATTATTACATTGATCGTAGTGGCTATCTTTCTTATGAAATTAACAGTGGCTTCTCGATACGAAAGAAGAATTAAAAAATATACTATTGATTGTATTTATGATTCTTCGGCCTCCTATTTTGATCGGGCAAATTATGTTTATTTAAAAATAAGAAGTGAATTAAGTACACGATTAAAACATATTAAAATATTTAATAAATATAGTTTAAAATATGAAAAGTATACCGATAAAACAAAAATTATTCCAGAAGAACCTATGGATTATATTTCATTAAAAATCATTGCTGGATTGGTGTTTTTGGTGGTTGTTGTTGTATCGGATGTTCTTCGTTATAAGCAAATAACATTTTTACAATTGCTCGTTTCTTTCTTGTTTGGCTTTTTTATTCCGGATTTGTTCTTAATTGCTAAGAAAAAATTGATGGAAATTACAGTTAGAAATGATATTTTAAAAGCAGTTATTATTATGAATAATGCTTTTAAATCGGGCAGAAGTACAATGCAAGCCATTAAAATTGTTAGTGAAGAGCTTAAAGGACCAATTTGTAATGAATTTAAGAAAATGTATATTGACTTAACGTTTGGTCTTTCTTTAGAAGATGTATTTGCGCGTTTTGCCAAGAGGGTAAATATACCAGAAGTGAAATATATTACTACTTCGTTGACAATATTGAACAAAACAGGTGGAAATATTGTAAAGGTTTTTTCCTCCATCGAAAGAAGTTTCTTTAATAGTAGAAAAATGGATGAAGAGTTGAAATCATTAACAGCTTCTGCTAGAGCAATTCATAAAATATTAGTATCTCTTCCTATTGTTCTTTATGCTCTTATTTTCTTTTTAAATCCAACTTATTTTGTTCCTATGTTTCAAAGTCCCATTGGAATTTTGATTGTATTTATCATTCTTATTCTTTATGTTACTTATATATTAATTGTAAAGAAAATAATGAATATTAAGGAGTGATCGTATGGCAGTAAAGAAAAGTACAAAAGTAACGGATATTTCCAGAAAAATTTATCGCCAAGAAACTATTAAAAACATGCAAGCAAAAATAGATCTTTTAGGATATAAAGATACCTATGATGCTGTTGAATTTTTAAATATTCGCGTTTTTACTTCTCTATTTTTGTTTTTTGTGTTAATATATCTAATTGATGGTGGATATTTACTTGCTCCACTTTGTACATTTTTATATTATGTATTCTTACCAAAGTTTACTATTGATCGTAAGATTAATAAAAGAAGAGAAAGATTAGATAGTGAGGCCATGTATTTCTTTGAAGTCTTGACTTTATCTTTAGAATCAGGAAGAAGTTTAAGTAATGCTTTAGAAGTAACAAGTAATAATATTGATTCGGAATTATCTTTAGAGGTAAGAAAATCACTTGAAGATATGAAATATGGTAAATCTTTAAATGAAGTATTAGAAGATTTAAAAAAAAGAATACCTTCAGATACCATTAATAATATAATTTTAAATGCGCAACAATCCAATATATTTGGAAATAGTATTATTGAAACTATGTATAATCAGATCGATTATATTCGGGATAAAAAAATCATGGAAACAAAAGCCAAAATATCAAAAATACCAATTAAAATTAGTGTCATATCGGTTATATTCTTTATACCTTTAATGTTACTTATGATTTTAGCACCAGTATTAATCGATTATTTAGGAGGGATTTAGATGAGTGGACATTCAAAATGGTCAACAATAAAAAGAAAAAAGGGTGAAATTGATGCAGCAAGAGGTAAAGTTTTTCAAAAGCTCGCTAAAGAAATTTATGTAGCGGCCAAAAGTGGTACTCCTGATATTGATTCTAATGCTCAACTTCGAATGGTGGTTGAAAAAGCAAAAGGACAAAATATGCCTAAAGATAATATACAAAAGGCAATTGATAAAGCAAAAGGAGCTCAAGGAGGAGAAGACTACGAATCCATTCGATACGAAGGATATGGACCTAGTGGAGTTGCTTTTATGGTGGATTGTTTAACGGATAATCGAAATCGTACTGCATCACAAGTAAGAAGTACATTTACTAAAAGAGGGGGAAATTTAGGTACAGATGGGTCTGTGAGTTATCTATTTGAAAGAAAGGGAATTATCGTTATTGATAAAGAAAAAGATGCCGATGAAGTGATGATGAATGTACTTGATAATGGAGCTCTTGATTTCATTGAAAATGAAGATACTTATGAAATCTATACAGCGCCTGAAGATTTTATCAAAGTAAAAGAAGGATTAGAAGAATTGGGTATTCATGAATTTTTAACAAGTGAAGTTACTTATATGGCACAAAATCAAGTATCTCTTGATGAAGAGACTAAGGAAAAAGTTTATGGACTTGTAGAAGCATTAGAAGATATCGATGATGTACAAAATGTATATCATAATATGGAAGAGTAATTCTTCTTTTTTTTAAGTTTTATATTTTGATCATTCCTTTTTCACATCGATTTCCCCAGGCATCTATTTTTTTACCATCTTTTTTTACAACAATTACTTCGCAGTGATTTTCACACCCTTTACATTCAATACCATTTGTTTCAAAGATTGCATCTTTTAAAGAGAAATCAAACACTTCATTTTTACTATTTTTCTTTGCTAAAATCGCACTACCTAAGGCTCCCATTAAATGACCATTTTTATCTGTAATTACTTCAGTTTTTAGTAAATCCTCAAAAGCTTTTTTAACCCCTATATTTTTACTTACACCCCCTTGAAATAAAATAGGGCCTTTTATTTTTTTGCCTTTTGCTACATTGTTTAAATAATTACTTGCTACACTATAACAAAGTCCAGCAATAATATCTTTTTTTTCATATCCCATTTGGATTTTATGGACGAGGTCACTTTCAGCAAACACAGTACAACGTGCAGCGATGCTTGTTGGATTTTTGCTTGAAAGGGCGATCTTACCAAAATCTTTTACATCGATGCCTAATCTTTTCGCTTGACTGGATAAAAAACTACCAGTACCTGCGGCACATAATGTATTCATAGCATAATCGGTAACCATTCCATCTTCTAAAAGAATAATTTTAGAATCTTGTCCACCAATTTCCAAAATTGTTTTCACTGTTGGATATTTTGATAAAGTACCAATTGCATGGGCTGTAATTTCGTTTTTTATAGAACAAGCACCAAGCATTGTACCAATTAATTTTCTAGCAGATCCTGTGGTACCAACTCCTAAAATTTTTATTTTTCTATCTTTTATTTTTTCTTCTAATTCTACTAATACTTTTTTTACTGCTTGTACTGGATTTCCCTCTGTCCAAAGATAACTACTGGCTAGTATATTCTTCTTTTCATCTATGATGACTCCTTTGGTGGATATAGAACCAATATCTAATCCTAAATATCCTTTCATTTTTGAGCCTCCTTTTTTAAAGTTAATAGATCATAAAACGCTTCTAATCTTGTGTTGATTCCTTCCATTCCAGATTGTTCATCAAAAGAGAAAAAGATAATAGGCATTTTTTCTTCTTGTGCTGCTCTCATAAGTATAGGAATCGCTCCAATTTCAGGTGTACATCCAGTTGGTTTTGTATGAATAATACCATCATAACCATGTTTTTTAAGCCATAATACACGATAAACATTATCCATGCCATCTGCTCCTAAAGTATATTTGCAATACTTTTTTACTTTTCGTTTCATAATTGGAAGAAAAAGAGCTTTTTTCCATAATAAGTAAGTAAGATTGGTAAACCTTTTTATTTCGATATGATAACTTGCAAGTGTTTTTTCAAGATTATAATTTGAATACCTTTCCATAGCCGTATAAAGTTCTCCTATAAATCCCACTTTTAAACAATTTTTAGGTTTATTAATTTTTATCTTTTTACATTTCTTTTTATATTGATAATAAATTTTGGTTAAAGAAAAAATATTTTTTGCTTTATTGCATTTTTGAATAAAAGCTTTTTTCAGTTTTAAGAAAGAATTTTTTTCTACTTCAAAACCTACACGATGACGTATATATTCGTCGATCTTATCTAAATACGTAATGTAGAAAAAAGCAAAAATTAGATTTTTTAGAAAGTTCTTTCTTGTTAAATTTTTATTGAATCCTTTGAAAATATGATAAAGCTCTTTGAATCGAAGATGATCTCTTCCAATAATTTGTACAAAGGTAAAATCATAACCTAAATCTCTTAAGATTGTTTCTTGAACTTCAGCATAATAACGATATCTACATCCACCACCAGCTTGGAACAATACATTTGCGCCTTTTTCTAAAGCTTCAATAAAATTTCCTAAATTGTATTTAAAAGGGATGCATACAGAATCAGGCGAGTACTTGCTTCCAAGGGCAATGGTTTTTTTGGTAATGGGTGGAACTTCTAATACTTCTAAGTGGGTCATATCCATAAGAAGTCTTCGTATTGGATATTGATAATCTCCAAGCTGAGGAAAAGCTAAAATTTGTCTCATAAATGAATTCCTCCTTTTAACATATCAAGAAAACTTTCTAGTCTGGTAATTATAGCAATATCGCTATTTAAATCTTCAAAAGTTAGTAGTAAAACTTTGCTTTTCCCACGTTTTCTTAAAATCATTTCATTCGTTAAAGAATCCGGACCACAAGGAAAAGAAGTAATTAGTATTGTTCCATCGACAGAATCTTTAAAATAAACGAAAGAAGCCAGTAATTGTTTATTCATTGTCCAGTGTACTTTAGGAGAAATTTTTTGGACTTCTTCATTTACTTTGTCTTTTGGCATTTCATAACTATAAATTATTTCAATATTTTTTTCTTTTAAATAATTATAAATTCTTTTTCCAATCATTTCATCTTGCAAATTATAAGGGTGCCCTAGAAGTAAAATTTTGGTTTTCTTTGTTTTTAATTTCTTTTCTCCACTTTTTTCTAATTGTTTAAAATATCTTTGTTCTTTTTGTTTTGCGAGTTTATAGGCATGATAAGATTTTGATGTAGAAAATCCCAATTGCTTTCCCATCTTTATAAATGCTTCTTTTTCTTTATGATGATGTTTAACATCAACATTATAATTTAGTAGGGTAAGAGTAGGGTAGAGATTTCGGATTAAGTCATATAGAGCATTAAAATTCGTACAAACTTGTTCCTTTTTTTCGATCGAATAAATTCTTGGAATTAAGATCATATCACATTTATCTTTTAAGTATTCGACATGCCCAAGAAAGATTTTCATTGACAAACAAGCCTCATCTATACATTTTTCTTTTCCTAGTTCAATTATTTTTTTTGTACTTGTAGTACTTTCTATATAAGGAACTTCTAATGCATCAAAAAATGATTTCCATAAAACATGATAATAATAATATAAAAGTCCTTTTGCTAGTCCAATTGTTTTCATAACATGATCCTTTCTATACACCCTATGTAATAAACATCAATTTTTTCTTATTTTTATTCGACAAATTTTAAATTCCACTTTCATATTAGTAATAGATAATTTATAATGTGGTTGATTTGTAATAATTTGACAGAAAATGGAATAAAATTTATAATGATACTAGGTGGTAATATGATAAAATATGATAATCTACTGATTATAATCTGTATTCTTTGTGTTGTTTTAGAAATTTTATCTTGTATCGTAAAATTACCTAATATTATTATTTATTCTATTCCTGTTCTTTTAGTGTTTGTTGGGATTTTTATGATGATTGGTATTCTAAGACAGAATAAAAATAAGAAAAAAAAGAAATGAAGAAAGATTGACATTTGATCATTTTATTGTTACACTTAATAAGTGTCATGGGTCTATAGCCAAGTGGTAAGGCGTGGGACTGCAACTCCCTGATCGTTGGTTCAAATCCGACTAGGCCCTCCAT
>CANQVY010000051.1 GCA_947627405.1 uncultured Bacilli bacterium
AGTAACTTCCCATATCAATACTTCTAAGTCTTTCTTCTCTTGTTAATAAAGTTTCATATAACTTTTCACCATGTCTAATGTTCTATTCATAATAACCTCCATAGGTTTTATCTATAATAAATATCTAAATATTTCCTCAACATTTCATTTCTATCGACGACAATAAACTTAGTTTTGTTGAAAGAGTTATTTTTAATTATTTCATTAATGCTTTTAATATTGCCTTGTATAACAATATTAGTTAAATGAACACTTTCAATACTTCCCCCCGTAGAATAAGTAATAACAGGTGTATTACAAGCTTGTGCTTCTAAATTAACAGTTGGATAGTTATCTTCATAAGTTAAATTAAGGAAAACATCACAAGCAGTATAGATTTCAGCAAGTTCTTTTATACTATTTGTTCTTTCAATTCCTAATATATTTTTAGGGATTTTTTTTAATTGCTCTTGATTTAATCCAACTAATACAATTTGAAATCTATCATCTAACATATTAGATAATTGAATAAAATCATCTAATCCTTTTTTAGTTGACCAAATACTAGCAACACCTAAAACAATATATTTATCTTCTAAATGATATTTTTCTCTAAAATTACTTGGTGTTGGTTTAAATATATTTAAATCAATTCCATTATGTATGACTTCTATTCTATATTCTTTTAAGAAAGATTCTTTAACTAAATCAGCTAACCAATATGATGGAGTTACAATGGTCATGTTATTTATTCCAGTAAATAAATCTTTTTTATCTTGATAGTTTTTTCTTGATCTATCAAATACTATAGACTTAGGATATTCTTTCTTCTGAGGACATTTAAAACACCCTGTTTTCCATTTATCACATTTGATATAATCAAAATGTGAACAATGTCCTGTAAAATTCCAACAATCATGAAGCGTCCAAATAATCTTTTTATTACATGTTTTTAAATAACTAAATAGTTCTTTAATATTGATATAATATCCGTGAATATTATGTAAATGAATTACATCCGGATCATATTCTTTTAACCATTTAATCATTTTTTTAGTTGCATGTTTAGAATAAAAGCCTGCTCTATCAAATATTCTAGATAAACTAGCATGGATATTAACTCCAAGATCAGTTCCGATTCTAACGGCATATTTTTGGTATTGGTCTAATACATTTCCTCTACCATAGATAATTTTACATTCATGTCCTTGTTCTTCTAATATTGAAGCTAAATCAGTACAAATCCTACCTGTACTTCCAAAGCCACATACAGAGTTTATTTCAACAATTTTCATTTATAAACCTCATTTATATTTTCAGCACAACATAAAATAATCTTTTTATATTATGAAGAAGTTTTTAAATTAAAAATCAAATTATTTGCTACTAAAATACAAGAATCTGTTGCACGCTTCCTATCGAAGTGTTTAAATTTATCAACGCCACTAAGGTTTTATATGAAAAATTTTGCCCTACTATATTTTATTTTTTTAATTTCAAATTTAACATCTTTTCCTAGTCTGCAATAATTTATTTTTAAAAAATATAGGTGTTCTTTTATTTAGTTTTTAGTTATAAAACTATGTAACATCTTATTTCTTTCTCCATACAAACCTATTAATAACATTTGTATAGGATTGTATAATCTTAACCACTTTTTCTGATACATTTAAATCCATATAATCATTAGTACTTATAAATCATTTTATCAATTTCATTATGAATTATTTTTTCATAAACTTTTACTTGATTTTTTGTTTTACCATTAACAGAAATATAAACTTTTAATTTGGGTTCAGTCCCTGAAGGACGAATTACCACAGAACAATGATTATCAAGTGTGAACTTTAAAACATCTGATATTGGTAAATCATCTATTCCTTTTAAATAATCTAAACATTCAAGAACTTTATATTCACCTATATTAGTTATTCCATGCCTTAATTTACGCATAATGCTTTGCATTAAATTAAATCCTTCTATTCCTTCAAAATTATATGAGTATAGTGTATTTTTATAATATCCATATTTATTATATAAATCATCTAATTTTTCGATTAAATTTATATGGTTTGTTTTATAATATGCAAACATTTCACAAATTAATGTTACTCCATTTACAGCATCTTTGTCCCTAACATATGTACCACTTAAATATCCATAACTTTCTTCAAAACCCAAAATATAGGAATCAAGTTTATTCTCTTTTTCTAAAAAACCTATTTTTTCTCCAATAAACTTAAAGCCTGTTAATAAGTTAATGGTTTTTACACCATAGGATGAAGCTACTTTTTCTGCCATATCTGTTGTGACAATAGTTTTAATTAATATAGGTCCTTTTGGCATTTTATTGTGCTTAATTCTTTGTGAACAAATATAATCCAACAGTAATATGCCCGTTTCATTTCCAGATAACAATTTCATTTCTTCTGTTTTATTATCTTTTACAGCAATTCCTACCCTATCACAATCAGGGTCTGTTGCAAGTAGTATTTCAGCATTATACTTCTTTGCATATTTCATTCCTAATTCCATTGCCTCTATTACTTCAGGATTTGGATAAGGACATGTTGGAAAATTTCCATCAGGATTTTCTTGTTCTTTTACAACTTTAACGTTCGTAAATCCTTCTTCATTTAGTGCTCTTAAAATAGGTTTAAGACCAGTACCATTTAATGGCGAATAGATAATTGAAACATCACGATTGATTTGATCTTTAAATAATACGGATTGCATTTTAATTTCTTCTATAAAACTATCATATACTTCACTAGGTATGTAATTAATTATTTTTTTATTAACACATTCATCATAATCTATTCGTATTACATCTTTAAATATATCAATTTTTTCTATTTCTATATATATATCATTTGCCATTTGAGTGGTAATTTGACAACCATCAAATCCATATACTTTATAACCATTATATTTAGCTGGATTGTGTGATGCTGTTATCATAATGCCAGCTGAACAACGTAGGTATCTAACTGCATATGATAAACATGGTGTAGGCATAAGTTCAGAATATATATATACCTTAATATGATTTGCAGCAAATACACTTGAAGCAATTTGCGCAAATTCTTTTGACATAATTCTACTATCATAAGAAACTGCAATGCTTCTGTGATTTAATTCAAAATGTTTTATTACATAATTAGCAAGTCCTTGGGATGCTTTAGCAACTGTATATATATTCATCCTATTTGTTCCTGCTCCCAAAATACCACGTAATCCCCCTGTTCCAAATGATAAATTTTTATAAAATCTATCATTAATTTCTTTTGGATAATTGGAGATTTCTTTTAATTCATTTTTTGTATTTAAATCGACAACTTCTGATTTAAGCCATGAATTATATTCTATGTCAATATTTTTTTCCATTATAATTTCACCATTTAATTTAACATCTCACATCTAAAAATTTAGCTTTTCCATGAATTTTGCATTCCACTGAATTAGCAGGAAAGAATATTGTGTCCCCTTTGAAGAAATCAATTATTTTAATTTCATTGTTTTCTTCATAACGAATAGATCCACACCCATCAAAACACATTAAAATTCTAAATGATAACTTATCACTTTTAAATGATAATGTTTCTCTTAACACTTCTGTGTTAACAAGCATTCTATTTACCTCAAAATAATTACATATACAAAGTGTTTCATGTGCACAACCTTGTTCATATTTTAGAATTCTCATCGGTTGATGAATATTAACTTTACTTTTGTAATCTAGTACATCTAAAGCTTTTTTTATATGTAGTTCTCTTTTATTTCCTTTTTTATCTACTCTATCATAATCATAAAGTCTATAGGTAAGATTTGAGTTTTCTTGAATTTCTATAATTAATGATCCTTTTCCAATAGCATGTATTGTTCCTGAATCAATAAAATAAATTTCATTTTTTTTAATTGGAACACGCTGAAGATAAATCTCTAAAAAACCTCTTTTTAAACTATCTTCAATACTCTTTCTATCTACATTTCTATTAAAACCATAAACTATTTCTGACTCTATTGATGCATCAACTACATACCACATTTCACTTTTCCCCTGTTGCCCATGTTCATTTATTTTTGCATATTCATCAGATGGATGTACCTGTACTGATAAATCTTCTTTTGCATCAATATATTTTGCCATTATAGGTAAATCATTTTTACCCTTGTGCCTAGTTCCTAAAATCTCAGGATGTATTTGAATTAATTCTTTTAGAGTAAGCCCTTTATATTCACCACTTGCTATTTGAGAAATTCCATCGGGATGTGTGGAACATTCCCATGTTTCAGCTAAGGGTTTCATATCGATTCCCTTGCCAAACTCCGTATTCAATTTATTCCCACCCCATAAATAATCTTTACCGACTGGTTTTAGTAAAAACGGAAATGAAAAGTTTTTATTCAAGTGTGAATTTTTGCTTATCATTCGCGTTGATTTCCTTCCCTAATTGTACTTCAATTAATTTTAAAGTTGTTTCAGCAAAAATAGTATGTTTACAACCCACATTTATTGCTATAACATCTCCAGGTGAAACATTTTGTTCCATGCCATCAACAATAGTCCTTCCCTTACCTTCGATTACGACCCATACTTCATTTCGATGCATGTGGTTATGATAATTCATTTTATTTCCTTTGTTTAATGTTACTTTAATTGTAAGACTTTCTTTTTCAACATCTAATACTTGATAACTTCCCCATGACTTTTCAGCAAACATGATTTGTTGCTCAAATTGTTCAACAAATGGTTTGATAAAGCAGGATTCATTTTTATCTGAAATTAAAATCCCCTCGGAACTTGCAGATATAACAACATCATGTAAACCCATTGCTAAGATGGGTCTATCTAGTTCATTTAGAATATGAACATTTGAACATGTTTCATTCATAATACCTCTACCAATAATCGTATCATCAATTGTTTCGGTTAAAGTATTCCATGTTCCAATATCTTTCCACTTTCCATTGAAACGAAGCACTTGAATATTTTTTTCTTTTTCAACAACAGCATAATCAAAACTAATTTTCTTTAAGTTTTCATAATTTGCGTAAAAATCATTATAGTCCGTGAAATTTAACAACTCATGTGCTTTATCTAAAACATATTTAATTTTATATGCAAATACTCCACCATTCCATAATGCATGTTGTTGAATATATTTTTCTGCAGCTTTTGTATCAGGTTTTTCTTTAAATTCAGCAACATAACTAACATTATCATTTGTTTTTGGAATAATATAACCATATTTTTCGCTCGGATAAGTTGGCTTAATTCCCATCAAAACCAAATTTGCCTCATTCTTTTTTGCTTGTTCATTTAATTTTTTTAAACATTCGAAATAATCCTTTTCAACAAATGGATCAACTGGACATACGACAACATATTCATTTTCAGATATATTTTTAACATCGCGTAAATATAAAGTTGCAAGTACAATCGCTGGAAATGTATCACGTCTTGATGGCTCTATAGATATACCAATATCATTTCCCAATTGATTATGAATTAATGAAACTTGTGTTTTTGATGTTGCAATGGTAATATTAGAATCTATATCCACTTCTTTGATTTGTCTATAAACCCTTTGTACCATTGATTCATATTCACCTTGGTCATTTTTAAAGATTTTTATGAATTGTTTTGAGCGAATATCGTTGGATAAAGGCCACAACCTTTTTCCCGAGCCACCTGATAAAAGAATAATATTCATATTCTACCTCTCAATTCTAATAGGATTATTTAGAAAATCATGATATGCATACTTTATTCCGTCAACTAATTCCGTTTTGTATGTCCATCCTAGTTTTGTTGCTTTAGAAACATCTAATAGTTTTCTTGGAGTTCCATTAGGTTTAGATGTGTCCCAAATGATTTTTCCTTTGTATCCAACAATTTCAGCAACCATCTTTGCTAGTTCTTTAATTGAAATTTCTTTACCTGTTCCTGCATTTACTGTTTCATTACCACTATAACTATTCATTAGAAAAACACAAAGTTCTGCTAAATCATCTACATATAAAAATTCTCTTAAGGGACTTCCATCTCCCCAACATGTAACTGTAGGAGCATTAGATATTTTTGCTTCATGAAATCTTCTAATTAAAGCTGGAAGTACATGAGAATGAGTGGGATGATAATTGTCATTTATTCCATATAAATTAGTCGGCATAACAGAAATGTAATCTGTACCATATTGTGTGTTTAAGAATTCACAATATTTAAGTCCGGATATTTTTGCAAGTGCATAAGCTTCATTTGTTTTTTCAAGTGAACTAGTAAGTAAACAACTTTCCTTCATTGGTTGAGGAGCAAGTCTTGGATATATACAAGAAGATCCTAAAAACAAAAGTTTTTTGCAACCATTTTTCCAAGCAGAATGAATAACATTCATTTCTAGAATTATGTTCTCATACATAAAATCGGCAAGTGCATTTTTGTTAGCTTCAATTCCACCAACTTTTGCCGCTGCTAAGAATACATATTCTGGTTTTTCATTTTCAAAAAAATTTTCAACAGCAAGTTGGTTTATTAAATCAAGTTCTTGGTGAGTACGTGTAATAATATTTTTATATCCCTGTTTATTTAATTCTCTAACTATAGCTGAACCAACCATACCACGATGTCCAGCAACATATATTTTTGCATTTTTTTCCATCATGATTTATCCCTTTATATCTTGTAATTTTTCAATTTTTGCTCTTTCAAGATCAGAATCTACCATCATTTTACATAACTCTTCATAACTTGTTGACTGAGGATTCCATCCAAGCTTTGTTTTGGCTTTTGTTGGATCTCCCAATAAATTCACAACATCTGTAGGTCGATAAAAATTTTTATTCACACAAACAATCATTTTACCTGTTGCTTTATCATATCCTTTTTCATCTATACCCTGTCCCTTCCAATCAAGTTCAATCCCTACATAATGAAAAGCAAGGGTGCAAAATTCTCTTACCGTATGCTGCACTCCTGTTGCTATAACATAATCATCAGGAGTATCTTGTTGTAAAATAAGCCACATACATTCAACATAATCTTTCGCATATCCCCAATCTCTTAACGAGTCAAGATTACCTAATTCTAAATGATCTTGTAATTCCATTTTAATTCTAGCTGCTGCCATAGTTATTTTTCTTGTTACAAAATTTTCTCCCCGACGAGGAGATTCATGATTAAACAAAATTCCATTAGCAGCAAATATGTTATATGCATCACGGTATTCTTTGCACATCCAAAAACCATAAAGCTTTGCAACTGCATATGGAGAAAAAGGGTGGAAAGGAGTTTTTTCATTTTGGGGAACTTCTTCAACTTTACCATATAGTTCAGAAGTAGAAGCTTGATAAAATTTTGTTTTTTTCTCAAGATGTAAGATATGAATTGCTTCTAGTATTCTTAAAACACCTAATGCATCAACATCACCTGTATATTCTGGAGCATCAAATGATGTACCGACATGAGATTGAGCGGCAAGATTATAAATTTCATCCGGTTCTATTTTACCAATTAAATGAACAATAGAAGAAGAGTCAGATAAATCTCCATCATGGATAGTAATTTTCTTTTTGAAAAGTAAATGATCAATTCTTTTTGTATTTGATATAGATGAGCGACGAACTATACCATGGACTTCATAACCTTTTTCTAGCAATATTTCAGCAAGGTATGATCCATCTTGTCCAGTAATACCAGTAATGAGTGCCTTTTTCATATTTCTTTTCCCTCCATGTAACATTTATGACAAAATATATTTAGCAAATTCCATGATAAAATTTTCAAGTTTGTACCACTTACATCCATGACTTTTAAAGATTTGGTTGCGTAACTTAAGACATTCTTTTCTTTTTTTCCATTCTTTTTTTGTACTAACTCCACCAAGTCTAAAATTAGCGAGTACTTCATTTAAAACACATAGTTTATATCCTTTTTCTCGAACAGTAAGTATAAAATTCAAATCATCATATATGCTTTCACAAGCATATAATATATTATCATAAACTTTTCTTGTAACAAAAGTAGTCGGATGATTCCATTTTCTTGTTGTAAATCTTTTCATTACCTTTGATTTTTTAATTATTTCTTTTCCATTACCAAAAATTCTTAAATTT
Organism: uncultured Bacilli bacterium; assembly: GCA_947627405.1. Classification (GTDB taxonomy): domain Bacteria; phylum Bacillota_I; class Bacilli_A; order RF39; family UBA660; genus CALVUP01. Next base: position 8,095 of record CANQVY010000051.1, read on the forward strand.
GCATACATAACATCAAAATTTGTTTTGATATAAAAGTTTGCGACTTTTTCT
>CANQVY010000052.1 GCA_947627405.1 uncultured Bacilli bacterium
TAGAAAAATACTTTCCAAATAATAATATAAGATATATTGCTATTAATGATGGAATAGATACTTTTATAGACAATACCAATAATGATATTGCACCTTTTAAGGCAATAATGAATGATATGTATGCCAAAGATATTTCTAAAAAAGTTAAAACAAGTTTACATTCAAGAATGAAAGATGGTTTATATGTATCTGGTAGATGTCCCTTTGGTTATAAGAAAGATCCAAATAATAAAAATCATCTAATAATTAATGAAGAACAAGCAGAGATTGTTAAGTTAATATTTGATTTAGCACTTAAAGGTAATACATATCACTTTATAGCACAAGAACTTACTAGAAGAAAAATAAAAACACCAGCATCTTATTATAATTATGTTTGGAATACAAAGTGTAGTAGTAAATGTATTTCACAAGAACAAGGTGTATGGATTGATACAACAATAAAAGCAATTTTAACGAATCAAATCTATGTAGGAGATACAGTTCAAGGGAAAACGAAAAAAATAAATTATAAGTTAAAAAAAACTATTAAAAATAATCCTAAAGACTATATTATTGTTCCAAATACACATGAAGCAATTATTGATAGAGATACTTTTAATTATGTGCAGGACTTACTTCCTAAAAATGTTAAAAGACCAGAGAAGAAAAGATTTTATTTACTTGATGGACTTTTATATTGTGGAGATTGTAAACATCGAATAACCATAAGGTATCAGAATAAAACAGGAAGAAGTTATACAACTTGTGATTATTATAGAACATATTCAAAATATCATGTTTGTACAACACATACAAATAATTATGAAACATTAGAAAAAGTAATTTTAGACAATATCAAAAATGTTTGCTATAAATATCTTGATAAAAATAAAATAAAGGATTCTATTAGAAATATAACTTTTGAAGACAATCCTTTAAAACTAAAGAAACAAATTGAAAGTTTAGAAATTATCAATAATAAACTAACTGAAAATTTAGATAAAACTTATATGGATGTGTTAGAAGGACTACTAGATGAGAAACAATATATAAGAGTTAGAGACAATTTAAAAAAAGAGATCAATAATAATGAAACAATCATTGCTAATCTTAAAAATGAACAAAAGGATGCAAATAAATTCAATAATAAACAAATAGAAAAATACATTAATGAATTTTTATCATTAAAAAATCCAACAAGAAAATTAATCATAAATTTAATTGAAAAGATCTATATTTACCAAGATAAAAGTATAGATATCATATTTACATTTAAAAATGCTACATAGAATTGTATATTGCGATTCAATTTTTTTTGAAGAGGTAATTATATTTTGTAAATAAAATATGTGGTATAATATAAGTGTTGGAAGTGATAACATGGATTTTGACTTGCGATTTATTAATAATGAACTTACTATTCTTTGCTCTAAAGGACTAGAAAATTTTTCAAAAGAATTTATTGATTTTTATAATGAACGTATTGATGATATAAAAAAGAAATTAATGATTAATGCGGATCCCAAAATAATTGTTGCACTAACTGATGATGTGAAATATGCTAATTTTACATATGGTTATTCAGATTTTTCAGGCTTTTTTACAGATACTGGAGCATTTGCATATATAAATTTAAATGGTGAAAAAGATAAAATTTATATGTTTAATGGATTGTTGCATGAATTAACTCATTATTTTTATTTAAATTACGTTTATGGAAAAGATAAAAAAAGAATTGTTTGGGTTGATGAAGGAATAGCACAATTTTTATCTGGGCAAAAAAACCAATTATTAGATGATGATAAGTATTATCAATTTTTAAGAGAAAACTTAAATTTTGAGGGAAGAATAAATTTAAACGAACTGAAACATAGTGATAAAAGCTTTGGGAATAAAAATGGATATAATTTGTCATATATAGCCATTAGATATTTATATGAAACCAATAATCCACAAGCATTTATTAACATAGTAAAGGATTATGATTTATTGATAAAAACTGGGGAAGTTATTATGGATGAGGTTAAAGATTATTTTAACAAAAAATGTAAGACTAGTAATATTAAATAATTTGAAAATTAATATATTATTTGATTAATTTTTTTAATATTAGATGAGAATATATTTATGTTATAAATTTATTACCTATATAGGAGGCGATTGGAATGGATTTTCCAAAAATAGAGTTTAGTCCGATGACTTTAGAAGAAAATATAGAGATAATAAAATGGGCTTTTTTTGAGGAAAATGCAGATATAAGTGTTCATAATTATACGACTCAATATTTTCCTGAATTAGCTGAAATAGATTTAAATTCTAAAAAGGAAGAAGTTTATGAACTTATTCGAGATGTTGTTACAAAAGATTATAAAAAATATAAAGATAAAATTGTGAGTGAATCTGCAAGATATAATAAACTTTGGAATGAATATAATGACAAATACTTTTATATATTATCTAATTTTTTAGGTACTAAATTTCCTAAAAATATTAAAAAAATTAATGCGTATGTAGGGTTAATTCCAACTTTTCCTAGATATCTTGATCGTTTTTCCTTTTCTGTATCTACAAATTTAGAAGATGAAAAATTAGTTGAAGTAGCAGCTCATGAGACGTTACATTTTTTATGGTTTGAAAAATGGAAAATTATGCATCCCGAAACACCTAGAAGACATTTTGACTCTCCTTTTAATGAATGGAAATATTCGGAAATGGTAACAGATCCAATTTTAAATAACAAACCTTTTGCTGAATTATTTAAATTTACTGAAAAAGGTTATGATAGTTTTTATGAATTATATGATCATGGTGAGTTAGTAATGGATAAATTAAGAAATATTTATTCTACGGATGATAATATAGAAGAAAAAATAGAAAAAGGTTATAAATATATTTGTAATTATTTTACTAAAACAAATACAAAAAATAATTAAAATACTACATAAAAAAGGTATCAGGGGATACATTATATAGTATTGCAAATCGATTTGGTCTTACTGTAGATGAATTAATTGCTCTTAATAATTTAACAAATAGTATATTAACTGTTGGGCAACAACTTTTCATTGGACCATCGGGTATAGATGATACAGAAAATTATATTACCTATACAGTGCAGCGAGGAGACAGTTTATGGAAAATTGCTAATGACAATGGAATTACTGTTCAAGAGATTATCGAATATAATAATTTACCAAGTACAATATTGCAAATTGGGCAAACTTTATTAATACCGGTTTCTGGTAATAATAACAACAATAATAACAACAATAACAATAATAACAATAATAATATTGGAACGTATACGGTTGTTGCAGGAGATAGTTTATATTCTATTGCTAAAAAATTTAATACAACGGTAAATGAATTGAAAGCTCTAAACAACTTAAGCAGTAATTTATTAACAATTGGGCAAATATTATTTATTCCAAATAATGGTAATTCGACGGATAATATTACTTATACAGTGCAGCGAGGGGATAGTTTATGGAAAATTGCCAATACTTATGGAATTTCTATAGAAGATCTTATTAATACAAATAATTTAACGTCAACAATTTTGTCGATTGGGCAACAACTTATTATTCCTAGGAACTCTTAGAGTTCTTTTTATAATTTTAAAAAAAGTGGGTAAATTAATAATGGTGATTTTATGAAAGTATTAATAACTGGAGCGGGAAGTGGAATAGGACTTCTTACTGCACTTGTATTGGCTGAACGCCATCATTATGTTTATTTAGCTACTCATACGCAAAAAGAAGCCGATAAAGTAAAAAAATTAATTCATGCAATGCACTATGATAATGCAGATGTAATAAAAGCAGATATAACAATTTCAAAAGATTGCGATTTTTTAATGAAAATTCCCTTTGATTGTCTTATTAATAATGCGGCGCAAACTATAGGAGGTTCGGTATTAAATGCGGATATAGAACAGATGAGAAGAGTATATGAGGTCAATTTATTTTCTTCCTTCAGCCTTGTACAAAAAGCATATCAAAAATTTAAAGAAAATCATCGAGGTAGAATTGTTATCATGTCTTCATTAACTGCTTTAGCTCCTGTTCCGTTTTTAGGCATTTATTCCTCTTCAAAGGCAGCAATTTCCTCTTTAGTAACTACTTTAAGGAATGAGAACAAATTTCTTGATGATAATATATCTTTTACATTAATAGAACCAGGTATGTATCATACTGGATTTAATCAATATATGATTTCTTATATATTAGATGATCAAGTTTTTAAAAATAATAATTATGATATTTATAAATTAGAAAGTGCTTTTTTTCAAATTTTTGAAAAAAGAAAATTGACATCAATTGTTTCTAAAATTGTTAAAGCGGTAGAAGATAAAAATCCAAAAAAAGTCTATCGAGCGCCTTTTCTTCAGTCTTTGTTTTGTAAATTATATAATATAATTAAATAATATGTTGTATAATTACATTTATTTATATATAAAATATGAATTATTGATTCAATAATGTGGATTATATGCTTTAGATATGATCTTTTTTTAATGGAGAAATCGTGTTATAATAAAATTGGTGATTTTATGACATATTTAGATTATTCTGCAACAACTCCTGTAGAAGATGCGGTGTTAGAAAGTTTTGTTACAGTAAATAAAACTTTTATAGGGAATCCTAATTCTCTACATAGATTAGGAGTTGAAGCAAATCAATTGATAGAAAATGCTACAAACCAAATTTTAGAAATATTAGAACTTAGTGAAAAAGAGATTATTTATACATCTGGTTCGAGTGAAGCAAATAATTTAGCAATAAAAGGAATAGGATTAAAATATCAAAATAGGGGAAAGCACATTATAACCACTGCTTTTGAACATTCGAGTATATATGGTCCCATTGGTTATTTACAAACACTTGGCTTTGAAGTTGATTTTGTTAAAACATTAAAAAACGGACAAATTGATATGAATCATTTAAAATCTCTAATGAGAGAAGATACAATTTTGGTAAGCGTTACAGCAGTTAATAGTGAAATAGGAATTAAACAGCCTATTGAAGAAATTGCTGCAATATTGAAAAATTATAAGAAGTGTTTTTTTCATGTTGATGCAACACAAGCAATAGGAAAATTAAAATTAAATCTACAAGATGTTGATTTAATCAGTTTTTCAGCACATAAATTTTATGGATTAAAAGGAATTGGTTGTTTAATTAAAAATAAAAAAATTGTTTTGGAACCTTTAATTCATGGTGGTAAAAGTACAACTATTTATAGAAGTGGTACTCCTGCAGTTGCTTTGATTGCTTCACTAGCAAAAGCATTACGGTTAATCTATGAGAATATGGAAAAACATTATCATTCTGTTCAATCTATCCATCAGCAATTAAAAGAATTTTTTAAAAATTTTGATCGAGTGAAAATAAATAGTAATGACAATTGTATTCCTCACATATTAAATATTAGTGTACTTGGAGTAAAACCAGAGACTTTACTCCATGCCTTGGAGGAAGAAGAAATCTATATATCGACGAAGACAGCTTGTTCTTCTACGGGGGAATCTTCAAAAGCAGTTATGGCTTTAACGCACGATGAAAAACGAGCTTCTAGTAGTGTTCGTATCAGTTTATCACATAAAACTACTCAGCAAGAAATTGATCATTTTTGTTCTTGTTTTGAAAAAAATTATAAAAAATTAACTTTTTAGGAGAGATTATGAAGATAATAAAAATTAGTGCTCTATGGTGTCCTTCATGCATTCTTATGACTAAAGTTTTTAATCAATTAAAATGTAAATATCCTACTATAGAATTTGTAGAATACGATTATGATTTGGATGAAGAAAAAATAAAAAAATATGATCCAGGAAAGGTTTTGCCAGTTTTTATCTTTGAAGAAGGACGGGAGCTAGAACGAATGATAGGGGAACATTCCTATCTTGAAATAGAAACAAAAATAAAGAGGTATTTTAATGAAAAAGATGTTTAAAATTTTTTTGTTATTTTTTATTTTCTTATTACCTTGTTGTACATTGGCAAAAGGAGAGATAAAGGATAATTATAAAGATAAAGTTCTAGATATAACACAGGTAAAAGAGGATGGAAAAATACATTTTTATTTATTTTATAGTCAAACCTGTCCACATTGTCATAAAGAACGAAGTTTTATAAATGATCAGTTAAAAAATATATATAAAGATAAAGTGGTTTTTTATGAATATGAGGTTTCTAAATACAATCGTTTATATGAATCGGTTTCCTCTTATTATGGTTATACTGGTGAAGGAATTCCTTTAACTATTATAGGGGATAAATATTATGTGGGATTTGGGGATAGCATGAAATCTATTTTAGTTTCTAAATTAGATTCATATATATCCGGTAAAAAAAATAAAACAACTTTGCAATTGCCAATTTTAGGAGAAGTAAATGTTTTTACTTTATCAATTCCAACAATAGGGGTCATACTAGGTTTATTAGATGGTTTTAATCCTTGTGCATTATGGATATTATTGTTTTTAATTAATATTATGATTGGACTTAAAGATCGAAGAAAAGTGTTATTGCTTGGATTTGCTTTCTTGTTTACATCTGGATTTGTTTACTTTCTATCGATGCTAGGAATTAGCATAGCTTTAAATATTACAACTGTGTCCTGGATTCAAAAGGGAATTGGAATGATTGCTTTGATCGCTGGAATTATACAAATAAAGAAATGGTATGAAACAAGAAAAGAGAGCGGATGCCATATTGTGGATGATAGAAAGCGAAAGAAAGTATTGGGAAGAATAAAAACAATTGCTAAAGAAAAAAACTTTTTGCTAGCTTTGATTGGTATTGTAATATTAGCTGCTTCGGTAAATATGATAGAATTAGCATGTTCATTAGGATTCCCTGCATTGTATTCGGAAATACTTGCTATTAATAATATTCATGGAATATTCAGAATTTTGTATCTTTTCCTTTATTGCTTTTGTTATATGTTAGATGACTTTGTGATCTTTATCATTGCTGTTGCAACTTTTTCTGTTAAAGGAATAAGTAATAAATATAATAAATATATAACCTTTGTATCGGGAATCATTATGTTTCTTATAGGAATTCTATTAATCTTAAAGCCAGAGTGGATTATGTTTAATTTTTAATAATTGTCATGTCATCTTGCTTTTTTAATAAAATTATAGTATACTGAGTAAGCTGTCTTTGAAAGGAAGATAAAAATGTATACAGATAATGAAATTGAAACGATTAAAGAGCAATTAAGAATTGTTAAAGAGGAAAAACAAAAAACACAGAACCAAAAATATGTGAAAAATTTAGAAAAAGTTGAAAAAGAAATTGCTGCTAGTTTAATTTCGAAATTTTATAGACTTATTCATTATTCCAAATTTAATACAGAAATGTTAATTGAGTTTTTAGTGAAATTAATATCCATAGTAGAAAATAAAGATATGGATTATCAACAGATCTATACTTTAAAAAGGATTGGATATGGGCAATTGTTAGTGAATTATACAGAAGTTGTTATAAAAGAAAAAGCAGATCATTTTTCTGCTTTTTATGAGGATCGGGTAAATTTTGAAAAAGCTATAAAAAATAAAAATACTTTAGTTTTACTAAATTGTATAGGAGAAATTCCCAAAGAAATCGAAGTGTTTGAATTGGTAAAAAAATCATTAATAGTTAATAAATACAATATGAATTTAGACAATATTCAAGGTGTAGAGTTTAATATTGATTTAGGAGAAAGACAATATCTAAAAGATTATATTGCTCTTTTAGTGGCTTACAAGTTTGAACATAATATAATGGATCTTGGCAGAGATGAAATGGCCAATATAACAAATGAATATGCTATACAGGTTATAAAAGAAAAGACCAAGCAAAAAAGAAAAACAAAGAGTGTAAGTGAGTAAATATACATTATTTTGTTTTATAATAAAATGCAAAGTGTATCTTGAACAATAGTATTTTCTATGATATACTTAAATGCATAGGGGATTAGTTAAATGGTATAATAATGGTCTCCAAAACCACTGTTGGGAGTTCGATTCTCTCATCCCCTGCCAAATGTAGATGAAATGGCTTCGAAAAGTTAGAAAAAGAATGTATAATAAAAATATATTCTTTAACTTGGAAGGAGCTGTTTTTTT
>CANQVY010000053.1 GCA_947627405.1 uncultured Bacilli bacterium
TATGAAGCTACAACAGAAGAAGCAACCAATAAAGTCTTTGAAGCAAGAGTAAGAATCGAAGGAAGTCAAATATATGACAGAAAAGAAATTATCAGTCAAATCGATGTATCTGAAGCAGGAGATGGCTCTATATATGCATATATGTATAACGACAGAACAATAGAAATAGAGGGAACAGGAAAAATAAAAGAGGGATTATCTGATTTGTTAGTATATGAGAATCCATTAATGATAGATTATTATAAGAGGGCCTTAGAAGCTTTAGGATATGAAGTGCCAGAAGATATAAAAGATATAAATGAATTAATGATGTATTTTATAGAACAAGGCTTAATGGATGAAAGCGGAGATTTTAAAGATCCACAAATAGAAGATCAAATGGAAATCACATTATATCTATTAATATATCAAGATGTATTAAAGGAAATGGGTTATTCGAATACAGAAAGTATAAAAGATGAAGAAAGTATGATGATGTATTTTATAGAGCAAGGCTTAATGGATGAAAATGGTGAATTTACAGAAAAAGGAGAACCAGTATTTGCACAAATAGAGCAAAGAATGAATGAAGTATTAGATACGCCTACACTTTCACCAAAAAGTATAACATTAGGAGAAGGGATCACAAATATACCTAGGGGGTTATATACAGGAAATGAAGAGATAACAGAAGTAAAAATACCATCAACATTAGTGTATATAATGGATTATGCATTTTATGGCTGTTCCAATCTTAAGCAAATTCAAATTCCAAAAGGCGTAGGTTTTATAAAAAGCCATGCATTTTATAATTGTAGTAGTTTAACAGAAATAGAAATACCGGATTCAGTAATAAGTGTGGATGATTATGCTTTCTATAATTGTTCAAATTTACAAAATGTAACTTTATCATCTAATTTAATGTATTTATTTGATTATGCTTTCGGGAATTGTAGTAGTTTAACAGAAATGGTTATTCCTGATAAAGTAGAGAGATTAGGAAATAATATTTTTTCTGGAGCAAATAATCTTGTAAAATTAACAGTGAACGGAACGAAAGGATATAGTAAGGGAGCGGCATATACTGTAGAAGAATTAGTACTGACTGGCGAAGGCGAAATGGATAATTACACTACTTATTCTGCTTGGTATTTTGGTCGCGGACGTCTTAAAAAAGTCACTTTAAAAGAAGGAATTACAAGTCTTGGGAATTTGGCATTTACTGGATGTCCTTTGACAGAACTTAATTTACCAACAACGATTACAAAAATTGGAGATAAGGCATTGAATGGAACAGATATAACTTCAATAGATATATCACCTTCAATAACATCTATAGGTAGTCAAGCTTTTGCCAATTGTCAAAATCTAACAGCAATTAATGTAGATGAAGCAAATGAAGACTATATGTCAGATAATGGAGTATTATATAATAAGGAACAAACAAAACTAATGCAATATCCATCTGGAAAAGAAGAAAAAACATATAAAATATTAGAAACTACTAAGATAATTGATAATTCTGCTTTTTATAGATGTGGTTTAACAGAAATAGAAATACCAACATCAGTAGAAACAATAGAATCTAATGCTTTTGAATATTGTAATGAAATCATAAAATTAACAATTGATGCAACAAAAAATTATGGATCTATTTCTGGATTAGTAAATGTAAAGGAACTAGTATTAACAGGATCAGGGAATATGGCCAATTATTCTTCTTCATCTATGCCTTGGTATAATAGTAGAAGTAAAATAGAAAAAGTAACCATAAGTGATGACTTAACAACAATAGGAGATTATGTTTTTTATGGATGTAGTCAATTAACAAATATTACCCTTCCAAGCCAAATTACAAGTATAGGATCCTCTGCTTTTGAAAATTGTAGTAGTCTAACAAAAATAGATATACCATCTACTGTTACGAATATGGGAAGTTATGTCTTTCGTTATTGGGAAAATTCCCAAACAATCAATATAGATAATACAGAAGATTTTGTTAATGATAACTGGTACATTTTATGGGAAGGTGGATGTAATGCTCAAATCAATTACTTGAAATCTTAGATAGTAGAAATACTATCTTTTTTTTATTTCATGCATTTCTTTTGCAATTTATTATAAAATGTGGTATAATACTTAACTATGTGATAGGGGTGCTATTATGAGTTATATTGATATAAAAAAATTAAAAAAAGTATATAAAATGGGTGAAATAGAAATCAAAGCTGTAGATGGTGTGAACTTTTCAATTGACAAAGGAGAATTGGTTGTTATACTTGGACCATCAGGTGCTGGAAAAACTACGATTTTAAATATTTTGGGTGGTATGGATACCGCGACGAGTGGTCAGGTTATAGTTGATGGTAAACATGTAGAAAAATTAAGTAGAAAAGAACTTATTAATTATCGTAGATATGATATTGGGTTTGTTTTCCAATTCTATAATTTAGTCCAAAACTTAACGGCTTTAGAGAATGTAGAACTTGCAAGTCAAATCTGTACAAATCCTTTAAATGCTGAGGATGTTATGAAAGAAGTTGGCTTAGAAGAACGAAAAAACAATTTTCCAGCTCAACTTTCAGGAGGGGAACAACAAAGGGTGGCTATAGCAAGAGCCATTGCTAAAAATCCAAAGTTATTGTTATGTGATGAGCCTACTGGAGCTCTTGATTCAAAAACAGGAAAAAGCATATTAGAACTTCTTCAAAAAACTGCTCGTACCATGGGTATGACCGTTATTATCATTACACATAATTCTGTGATTGCAGATATAGCGGATAAAGTAATTCAAGTGAAAAATGGTACAATTGCTGAAATAAAAATAAATAAAAAACCAACAGATGCAAAGGAAATTAGTTGGTAATATGAAATTATTAATCAAAGAAGCTTTACGAAAGATAAAACTTACATTTGGGCGTTTTTTATCTGTATTTTTTATAGTAGCATTAGGTGTTGGTTTCTTTGCTGGTATAAGAAATACAAGTGATGATATGTTATTTACGGTATCTTCCTATTTTGCGGATAAAAATCTTATGGATTTTAGATTAGTAAGTACGTTAGGATTTACGGATGCGGATGTTGAAATTCTAAAGCAAATGCCATCTATAAACGATGTAGAAGGAAGTCATTATATTGATTGTCTTGAAAGTAGTAAGGCAGTTCGTATACTAGGAATTACAAATAAAATCAACCAATTAACGTTAGTTGATGGAAGAAACCCTAAAAATAATAAAGAAGTATTAGCAGATGCAACTGTATATGAAGTAGGAGATGAACTTACTTTAAATACACCAGAGTTAAAAGAGACAAAGGTAAAAGTTGTTGGAACAGTAAAATCTCCTATGTATATACAATTTAATAATAAAGGAACCACCTTAATTGGTAATGGAAAAATCTCTGGTTTTCTTTATACATTAGAAAGTAACTTTTCTACGAATGTATATACATTGATCTATTTAACCGGAAAAGATACAGCTTCTTTACGTGCTTATACGCAAGAGTATCAAGCCTCTATTGAAAAATTAGAGACAAAGATGACTGATGCATTGGATCAATTAAAAATGAGACGATATAATGAAATAAAGACAGAAGCAAGACAAAAAATCGAAGATGCAAAACAAAAAATTGAAGAAGAAAAAGAAAAATATCGAATCGAATTAGAAACTGTTAAAAACAATTTAGATCAGACAAATAAAAAATTACAAAAGACAGATAAAGAAATAAACGAAAAAGAATATGCCCTAAATCAAGAATTTAAACAAGCAAATCAGGAATTATTATTAGCTAAAAAAACATTAGCTCAAAAAACAGCAGAATATCAAAAAAATGTAGAAAAGTATAATCAATATAAAGCATATTTGGAATGTGTTGAATACATATATGCTTATGATCATTTTCCTGATTTATCAAAGATGACCGATGAAGAAATTGTTTTTTACCTACTTAATTTATCAGAGGAAGATATTCATCAATTTCTTGAGTATATGCAACAAGGAGATTTTTCTATTGAATTACCAGAAATTGATTATAATGATAAAGAGGCCGTAAAAACCTATCTGGAAACTGTATTTAATAGTGAGATCATGCAAGAAATAAGAAAAAATATTGATTTCACAAATAAAGAAGATCTTTTAAAACAATTCCAAAAACTTGTTAAAGATATGGAAATAAAATTAGATAATGCTAAGGAAGAAATTGCAAAAGCAAGTAATTTATTACAAGAAAAAGAACAATTCTTAAATAAGAAAAAGAAAGAAAGTCAAAGTGCACTTGTAAAATATAAGAAGGAAATAGAAACGGGATATAAACAATTAGAAGATGGGTATCGTGAATATGAAATAAATTATGAAAAATTTGAAATTCAATTTAAGGATGCTTATACAAAAATTAACCAGCAGATAAAACAAGTGGATGAAATTGAAAAACCAAACATCTATGTTTTTACTAGAAAAGATAATGCCGGCTATGAAGAATATAAAAGCGATACAACACGTGTAAACAACATTTCAAAAGTTTTTCCTATTTTCTTTCTTTTAGTTGCTGCTTTGGTTTGCTTAAATACAATGAGCCGAATGGTTGAAGAAGATAGGGGACAAATGGGAATTTATAAATCCCTTGGTCTTAAAAATCGCCAAATTTTATTTACTTACATTTTATATGCCACTGTAGCGACAATATTCGGTTCAATAATAGGTTTATTATTGGGTTGTACGATCTTACCAAATGTCATTTATAATATTTATAGTTTCATGTATGTACTTCCAAATTTAAAACTAGAAAATAACTTCTTTACAATGATTTTCACTACAATTCTAATGTTTGTGGTTACTTTATCCATTACAATGTATACAGCTTTATCCGTTTTAAAAAATACTCCAGCGTCACTTTTAAGACCAAAAGCACCTGCCAAAGGGAAAAAAGTACTTATTGAAAAAATTAGCTTTATTTGGAAACGCTTAAATTTTTCATTCAAAGTAACGACTAGAAATATCTTTAGATATAAGAAAAGAATTTTTATGACAATTGTAGGGATTGCTGGTTGTACCGCTTTAACACTCGCAGGATTTGGACTAAAAGACAGTATTACTGGGATTATCAAAAAACAATTTAATACGATTACAAAATATAAAGCAACAATTGTTCTTGATCATTCTTATCAAGAATTGGATAAAGACATGAAAGAAGTATTAGAAAATAATGGTATAACTAACCCAACATTAATTTATCAGGAATTATATAATTATAAAATAAAAGATAAAAATAATGATGTTTATTTAGTTGTGCCTAGTAACATAAATGAAATGAAACAATATATTACATTGCAACATAGAAAAGACAAAGAAAAAGTTGATTTTAGTGATGATGGGGTCATCATTACAGAAAAGATGGCTTTAAATTTAAATGCTGGAATTGGTGATTTTATCACGATTTATGATACAAACAAGAAAGAATATCAAGTGAAAGTAAAAGAAATTACTGAAAATTATGCTTATAATTATATTTATTTAACAAATACATATTATGAAAAAATTTTTGATCAAAAAGTAAATTATAATATGGTAATCAGTGGAATAGATGAAAACAAGAATATTGATCAAATTAGTGAATCTTTATTGAACACTAATAAAGTATTAAATGTCTCATTTATTGAAGACATATTAGAAAAATTTAATGATATGATTAATAATTTAAATAAAATTGTATTGGTTATATTGATTTGTTCCTGCTTGCTTGCGTTTGTTGTTTTATACAATTTAACAACAATTAATATAACCGAGAGAATTCGGGAAATAGCTACTTTAAAAGTATTAGGATTCCATGATAAAGAAGTATCTCTTTATGTATATAGAGAAACAATGATTCTAACGATTCTAGGGGCTTTGGTAGGGTTATTTCTTGGAATTTTCCTTCATCAATTTGTAATTACGAGTGCAGAAATGGAATTTATTATGTTTCAAAGAAATATAAATAGTATTAGCTATGTTTATGCATTTTTAGTTACAATTCTGTTTTCACTTATTATCAGTGTATTTACCCATTATAAATTGAAGAAAATAAATATGATTGAAGCATTAAAATCAGTAGAATAGGAGGAAAAAATGCAAACAACAAGTATAAAAAGATTAGAAGTTAGTGTCCCTAAGGCAGAGAATTTTGAGATGGAATTAATACCAATGCCTATAAATGCCAAAACAAAAAATAAATTATTTACAATTGAAGAAAATGTAGGATATATTGGAAAAACAGAAAATAATAAACAAAGCATCATATTATGCTATGGTTCGGATTCGAAAATAAAAATATATATTAATCCCATACTTTCAAAAAAAATGGAACTGGCTTTAATAAATTCAGAAAATACAAAGAGTAAAATTTCTATATCGCACTTAAATGTAAAATCATTAGAAATAAGAGGTTTCTATGGTTTGGAAGCTGATCATGTAGAAGCAGAGACATTAACATTTGATAAAAAGCTTAAAGAATTAAATCTAAATCATAGTGTGAAATTTAAAAGTTTTGGAACAAAATAATTGTCTAAACTTGTCAAAAAAAAGAAAGTATAGGTTGCGTCTTGAATATTTGTATTATATAATATTAGCTGTTGGAGGAGAGAAATTATGGCAAAGAAAAAAAATGAAGTAAAAATTACGATAAAAATTGAAAATAATGAATGGGAAAAGGCATTAGAGAAAGCTTTTACCAAAAAACAAAAAGAGGTTACTGTTGATGGTTTTAGAAAAGGAAAAGTTCCTAGAAATGTCTATGAAAAGAAATTTGGGAAAGAAAGTCTATTTTTAGACGCTGCAGATATCGTATTACCAGATGCTTATACAAAGGCAATGAATGACAATAAAGAAGTCATTCCAGTTGTACAACCTAAAGTAGATTTAAAAAGTATAGATGACAAAGCTTGTGAATTTGTATTTACAATTATTACAAAACCAGAAGTAAATGTAAAAAAATATACAGGCTTAAAAGTAGAAAAAGAAAAGGTAACTGTAAAAAAAGAAGAAATTGATCATGAATTAGGACATTTATTAGAAAAATATACAGAACTTGTAGTAAAAGAGGATGGAACTGTTGAAAACGGGAACATTGCCATTATTGATTTTGAAGGATTTAAAGATGGCGTTGCTTTTGATGGAGGAAAAGGGGACAATTATTCTTTAGAAATTGGATCTCATTCATTTATTCCAGGGTTTGAAGAAGCTTTGATTGGAATGAAAGAAAAAGAAGAAAAAGAGATTGATTTAACCTTTCCAGAAGATTATCCTTCTGAAGATTTAAAAGGAGCTAAAGTGGTTTTTAAAGTTAAGGTTCATGAAATTAAAGAAAAACAACAAAGAGAACTTGATCAAGAATTCTTTGAGGATTTAGGAATGGAAGGAATCGATTCCGAAGAAAAATTAAGAGAAGAAATCAAGAAAAACATCAAAGCTCAAAAGGATATGGAAGCAGAAAATAAATATGTAGATGCATTACTAGACGCAGTAAGTAAAAATGTAGAAGTAGATATTCCTGAAGAAATGGTTAATGAAGAAGTTGATCGTTTAATGGGAAGATTTGAAGAACAAATTAAGATGCAAGGAATTTCATTAGAGCTTTATTATCAATTTACAAAAAGTGATGAAAAAGCATTAAGAAGTCAAATGGAAAAAGAAGCATTTAAAAATGTATTATATCGTTTAATGTTAGAAGAAATTTCAAAGAAAGAAAAATTAGAAGTATCTTTAGAAGAAGCTGACAAAGAAGCTTCAGAACTTGCTAAGAAATACCAAATGAAAAAGGAAGAATTCTTAAATCAATTTGGTGGTATAGAAATGGTTCAATACGATTTAGAAATCCGTAAAGTAGTTGATTTCTTGAAAGAAAACAATAAATAGAAAATTATATTTTATAAATCGTAGGAGAAAATATTATGATAAGCCTGATTTTGTGAAAGATATCCAGGAAAAGGCATGAAAGTTAAAAATATTTGAAAAAGTAAAAATAAGGATTTTTGAACTAGTCAAGTAAAAGTAGACAGTTTAAAAAGAGTATCATTAAAACCCTGATTCAATTTTATATTGAATTG
>CANQVY010000054.1 GCA_947627405.1 uncultured Bacilli bacterium
TTGTTATTTGCCAAAAAAGGAGCAAAAGGTATTGGAAATATGTAAAAAAGCAAAAATGCATACGATTATACCAACCTTTTCGGTATCTACTTTCAAAAATGTAAAAGATAATTTAGAAAGTGGAGCTATTATAAAAATTAATAATAACGAGATTAAAGAATTGGGAACAATTATAAATTATATAAAACAAAGAGGGTATGCCCTAGAAAATCTAACCTATCTATTAAGTGAAGACAGAATCGAAAAATAATTCTGTTTTTTTAGAGATATTGTGTTATAATTTTAAATAGAATAGGAATGATTTGATGAAAGAAGTGTTACTTTTTGGACATAAAAAACCCGATACAGACTCTTGTGTTTCAGCAATTGCCTTGTCATATTTAAAAAATCAATTAGGAGAAAAGACTTCTCCTAGAGTCTTAGGAAGAGTGAACAATGAAACAAAGTATGTATTGGATTGTTTTCATGTGCCAGTTCCTAAATATTTAAATGATGTTAAATTGCAAATTTGTGATATAAATTATGTGCATAATTGTTATATGAATGAATATGCCTCTATTTATGATTGCTATAGATATTTAGAAAAGAATAAAATTAATTCTATACCTATTGTTGATTCTTCGAAAAAAATTAAGGGAATCATCACAAACAATTCGATTTTAAAAGAATTAATTGAAAGAAAATACAATCATATAAATACATCTTATGAAAATATTATAAAAACAATTGATGGCAAAGAAGTCTTGAAACAAGATAATGAAATCAAAGGGGAAGTGATTTCTACTGCTTATCGTTCCACTACTTTTGTTGATGAAATTATATTAAAGGAAGATAGCATTCTAATTGTAGGAAATCGGCATAGTATTATAGAGTATGCTGTAAAAAATAAGATCAAGATGATTATACTCGTCTCAAGTGCTAAGATGAAAGAGGAACATTTACAATTAGCAAGAGAAAATAAAATTAATGTCATAGAAACAGCGCTAAATAGTTTAGAAGTAATTCAATATATAGCTCTTAGTAATTATGTAAAAAACATTGTGGAAAAAAGAGAAGATGTCTATATTTATAATACAGATTATTACAAGGATTTTTTAGATAAACACACTAAAATTAAAAGTGATGGTTATCCAGTTATTAATAAAAATAGAGATTGTTTAGGTTTTTTAACGATTAATAATTTATATGACAAAAAGAAAAAACAAGTAATTCTTGTTGATCATAATGAAAAAATACAAAGTGTGGATGGAATTGATGAAGCTGAAATATTGGAGGTTGTGGATCATCACAAGTTAGGTGATTTTTCGACAAATTATCCGATAAATATTACAACTATGCCTGTTGGGAGTACAGCTACTATTATCTATCATTTATTTGTAGATAATAAAATTGAAATTCCTAAACATATTGCAGGAATTATGATGGGAGCTATTCTTTCTGATACTTTGCTATTTAAATCCCCAACAACGACGACAATGGATCGATATGCAGTGAGTCAATTGGAAAGAATATGTAATTTAGATTATCGCCAATTTGGCCTTGAAATGATTAAACAAGGCTCTTCATTAGAAGGAAAAACAAAAGAAGAAATTTTATATAGTGATTTTAAGGGATTTATGGTAGATGACAAAAAAGTTGGAATTGGACAAATTTATACCATGGATTATTCCAAAATAAGTGCTGTAGCGGAAGAATACGTTCATCTCTTAAACGATATAAGTAAAAATGAAAATTATTATATTTTAGCATTATTTGTTACGGATGTTATAAATAATGGTTCTTATATCTTATTCAATGATCATGCTAAAATTGAATTAGAAAGAAGTTTTTCTTTAGAAAATATAAAACAAGAATATTTTTTGGAAAATGTCATTTCTAGAAAAAAACAAATTATTCCAAAAATTATGGAAACTTTAGAAAAAAGATAGGAGGGAAAAATATGTTTTTTCAAATATTTATTTTAGGATTGGTACAAGGTATAGCTGAATTTTTGCCAATTTCTTCATCCGCACATTTGATCATTTTTAGAGATTTATTTGGTATTGGAATTTCAATGGGGAATGAAATTGCTTTATCTTTTGATATTGCATTACATTTTGGAACTTTACTTGCTATAGGAATTTATTTCTTTAAAGATTTTATAAAAATGATAAAAGAGGGAATCACAAAAGGGCCAAAAAATGAGAAAGGTAAATTGTTTTGGTTTGTTGTTGTAGCAACGATTCCAGCTGCCATAGCAGGCGTATTATTTGAAGATGTGATAGAAAATATCATTCGAAGTAATTTTATAGTCATTGCTCTTGCTTTAATCTTTATGGGGATAATTATTTATATTTTTGATAAATATATGAAGCAGAGTAAAACTTTTAAACAAATGGGTTATGTGGATGCACTAATTATTGGAATTTCACAAGTCTTTGCCTTGATTCCAGGATTTTCAAGAAGTGGAACTACAATCGCAGCCGGAAGAGCACGAGGATTAAATCGTGAAGAGGCTGCTAAGTTTTCTTTCTATTTATCTGCACCCGTCGTATTAGGAGCCGTTGTATTGAATTTATTGGATTCTAGTGTAATTCAAGCTATTGTAAGTAATGCAAGCATATTTATTATAGGCGTTTTAGTGGCATTTATTTCTGGATTATTGTGTATAGAATTTCTTTTGAAATATATTAAAAAGAATGATTTTAAAATATTTATGTATTACCGAATAATACTTGGAATTCTTGTAATTGCAATGTCCATACTTAGGTAGAGGTTTTTATGTTGTATATTATTTGTATATTAATAGTAACTATAGCACCAACTTGCTTTTTAGAAATATATATCTATCAAAAAGATGTGTATGAAAAAGAACCAATGAAATTATTAGTGCTATTGTTCTTAGCAGGTTTTTTATCAGTTATATTAACGGTGATACTAAGTATGGTTTTAGGAACTATATTTCCATTTTTTCTTGCAGAGCCAGAAATGGTTTCCTATTATTCATTACCAGAAATATTTATTTATACATTTATAGGGGTTGCCTTAATTGAAGAGTTTTCAAAATGGTTTTTTGTAAAAAAAATAACATGGTCCCATAAAGAGTTTAATTATTTATATGATGCTATTGTTTATTGTGTTTTTGTGTCTTTGGGGTTTGCAACAATAGAAAATGTTTTATATACAGTTCAAATAGCAACAGTAAAGAATGTTCTCTTAAGAGCGATTTTTGCTGTGCCTGGGCATGCCTTTAATGGAATATTCATGGGATATAATTTAGGAAAAGCAAAATATTTCAGATTAATGGGAGATTTTGCAAAAAGTCGTAAATATTTAATCTATAGTATATTAATACCAGCCCTATTACATGGAATTTACGATTTCTTGGTGTTTGCTGAAGCAAGTTATGGTGTGTTTTTATGGATTTTTATCGCTTTCATTCTATTTCTATATATTGCTTCTTATTTATGTATTAAAAAAGTTTCCAAAAACGATATAAGATTTTATAATTGCAAATAGAAAAAATTTCAAGTTAGAAAAATAATAACTATATTTTATTTTTCATATATTTTATTATGAAAAAAAGAATTTATTTAAAGAAAGCAAAAAGAGAAAGCAATAAAAAAATAAAGAAGAAAAATTTAAAGTTTATTTTTTTAGTGCCTTTGTTCATTGCATTGTTATTTACGATTTATTTTGTTGAAAATAAATTGTCTATATCCTTAAAAAAGTATGCAAAAATAGAAACAGAAAAATTTCTTACAACGATTATAAATTCATTATTTCAGAATAACGTGTTGAATCAAGTAAATGGCAATGACATTATACAGATTTATAAAAATGATCAAGGGGAAATTTTGTATGCTGATTTCGATAATGAAAAGGTGAATCATATACTTAATGATAGCGTTACTTTAGTACAAAATAGTTTAATTTCAATAGAAAATGGAAAAATTGACAACTTGTCGCTTCCTGATAGCATTTATAGTACATATAACAAATTAGATAAGGGAATAATAATAGAGATACCAACAGGAAATTTGGTAAACAATAGTCTTTTTTCTAATATTGGTCCCAAAATACCAATAAAAATTCAATTATTAGGAGCGGTTAAAGGAAATATTAAAACCAATATAGAGGAATATGGCATTAATAATAGTATGGTTAGTATAAAAGTAGTGATCGATGTAACTGAGCAAATTGTTTTACCGATATCATCTGATAAAATTCATACAGCTATTGAGATTCCAATAGCTACAAAATTGATTCAAGGAAAAATTCCGACTTATTATCAAAATGGGTTGAGTACAAATTCCTCTATTTTTTCTTTACCTATAAAATGATTTTATTATATAATGGTAATGGTGATAAGATATGAAGCAAATTGTTGTAGAAAACATGCAATATGAATTGATTAAGAATTTTAATAACGCTTTTGATTTAGAAGAATTTAAAGAAAAATTCACAGACTATTTTTATGATTTTGATTATATAGTAGGGGATTACTCATATGAGAAATTAAGATTAAAAGGATTTTATGAAGTAAACAATAAAAAAGTAAATGAAATTAATAATGCAAAAGATATGAATAATTATATAAGCAATTACTGTAATTACAATGCTAAGCATTTTATATTAAAAAAGCAAAAAAAACAATAATAAATACTTGAAAAATAATCTAAATATGGTAGAATTATATTATAGAGAAAAATAGGGAGGATTTTTAGTATGGATACAAACAAAAAAAAATTAACTTTAATTTTAGAGGACGGGACTGAAGAAGAAGTTGAAATAATTTTTTCATTTGAATTTAGTGATACAAAAAAAGAATATGTAATATATACAAAGAATGAAACAGATGAAAACGGAAATATAACTTTATATGCATCAACAGTAACAAGAGGAGAAAATGGACCAACACTTTCTAACATTGAAACCGATGAAGAATGGTCTAGAATTAAAGATGTTTTAAGAGAATTGTCTAGTAACAATAATGATTAATTAAGAAAGAAGGTTGAACAGGATGCCAAATAATCAATATGTAGCTACAGTTTTAGAAGGAAAATGTAGATTAGAAGGTAATAGAAAGATTAAAGCAACTAAAACTTCATTAGATTCTATTTTAAAAGCTGCTCAAAAAATAGGAGAAACTATCAATAAAAAAGCAAATTCTTTCATTGATAAATTAAAAGAAAAAAATATTATTTTATACAAAATAGGTGAAGTCGGAACAGCTGACAGTACAGGTAGAAAAGCTATCAATGTGTCAAGTAGTATGAGACAAGCTGAAGAAAATTATGCTAAAAAGATTGAAACAGAGCAAGGATTGGAAGAACAATCTTTTGTTAAGTCACTAGAAAAATCTTCAGTTAACGAGAATGTAGAAGATCCTACAAATGCAGATACCATCATAAATGCATTACACATTTTTGAAAATACCAATAATTTAGAAGCTAATGATTCACAAAAAGATCCAATCGATGAAAATCCACCATATATGCAAGTAAGTGGCAAAATAGCAAAAGAGTCACAAGAAAATATAGATGGGTCATTAGAAACTCCAGAAGAACCTAAATTTGAAATTCCTCAATCAGAACAAATGGAACCAAAATCAATGATTCCTAGTCATGAAGGATCAGGATATTTAGATGATATCAACGCTTTTAAAGCTCAAATTGGAACAAATAAATTTGAAGATCCATCAAATAGTTTACCTATAAGTACTAATGCTGATTTAAAAGTAAAAAATACTATAAATCCTGTAAGTGAAACTTCAATTAGAAATAGTTCAGCTCAAAATTTGAACATTGATGAGTTTGTAAATGGTTATGTATCCTTAGATGGATTATCTGTATCCGAATTAAAATCTTATAAAGCCGGATGTGATGAGTATGTAGCAGCTGCCGATGCAAATATGAATCAATTAAGTGCTGAAATGAATGATATCGATGCACAGATACAATCTTTACAAATGATAAGGCAAACAAAACAGGCAGAATACAATGATGCAAAATTGAAAAAAGCAAATGGTCTGATAAAATTTACAGATATAGATAATGAATTTGATCGTCGTATGGCTGATTTACAATCTGCTATGAGTGATACAAATTATGGAAGAGGAAGAGCTGCTTAACGGCTCTTTTTTTCATGTTTAGAAATTCAACAACATATGCTATATTAGGTGCTGTCTATGATAAGAAAAGTTATACAATATTATTATAATTTATATCCAGAACAAATTGATCGAGAAATAGATAGATATATATTTAAAGTCAATAATGATTTATATCATTTTGAAGTGCAAAAGAGAACAGAAGAAGAACTTATTTTAATAAATGAACTTAATAAAAACGTAAATTTATATAATCCTATTATTATGAATAAATTTAAAAAATTAATAAGTAGTTATGGCAATAGAAATTATATTTTAATCAAGGTTATAAAGCCAATTAGAAATTTAAAAATGGAAGATATTTTGACAACGGTCCGATTATATAATCATAATAATAGTTTATTGTTAAGAAATCAATGGTCTAAATTGTGGGAAAAGAAAATAGATAATATAGAATATCAACAGGGGCATATTATTCATAAATTTCCTTTAATTGATCAGTCGTTAGGCTATTATATTGGAATGAGTGAAAGCGCTATAGCGTATTTTGAAAGTATTGATAAAAAAAATTTAGGTTATTATATTTCACATGTGCGAATCAATAGCAAAAAAAGTACAATTGATTTCTTTAATCCACAAAATATAGTAATTGATTTTATAGCTAGAGATGTAGCCGAATATTTGAAGTCATTATTTCTTTACAAAGAATATAATTATAATGAAATAGCTAAGATGTTAGAACAAATACCAGGAAATGATTCAGAATTAAGGCTTGTTTTTTGTAGGTTAAATTATCCTAGTTTGTATTTTGATATGTATGAGGAGATAATAGGTGAAAATAAAGAGGAATATAAAATAGAACAAATAATAAAAAGAAATGAAGAGTATAGAGAATTTTTAAAGAATATATTTTATATGATTAATAGGAAAATAAATATAAAAAATATTGAATGGATAACAAAATAAAAAAAGTTATACATTGATAACTTCTTTAACTTCTGGAATTTCATCAATTAAAACGGACTCAATACCTTCCTTTAATGTATAATCCATCATATGACAATGACTACAAGCACCACTTAAATGTACGTAGACGATGCCATCTTGAAATTTAACAAATTCTATATTTCCCCCATCGTCAATTAAATATGGGCGTAGTTTGTTTAAGATTTCATTAATTCTATCTTCAATATCTTTCATAAAACTCACCAGAGTTATTATATAACATTTTTGAAAGAAAAGAAATAGTTTTGAAATATTATAAATAAATGTGATATAATACAAAAGAAGGTGTTACATATGAAATACGAAAAAGGAAAAATAGTTAAGGGACACGTAACGGGAATAGAAAACTATGGAATTTTTGTAGGTCTGGATGATTATTATAGTGGCTTAATCCATATTTCTGAAATTTCTGAGTGTTTTATTAGAAATATAAATGATTATGTAAAAATAGGAGAAACTATAAAAGCCAAAATAGTGGATGTGGATGAAGACAATTATCAAATAAGATTGAGTATAAAGAATGTTGATTATAAAATGAATCATAGGAAAAAAGTAAAAATAGTTGAAACGCCAAGTGGTTTTTTGCCACTAAAAGATCACTTAGATGAATGGATTTCCGCAAAATTAGAAGATAGTAAAAAAAGAGAAAATTTCAAAAATGAGGGTTGACAAATAAGAAGGTAAATGTTATATTTATATTCGACAACTGTTATTTATTGATAGTTGGGCGATTAGCTCAGTTGGTTAGAGCACCTGCCTTACAAGCAGGGGGTCATAGGTTCGAGTCCTATATCGCC
>CANQVY010000055.1 GCA_947627405.1 uncultured Bacilli bacterium
TTATATTAAAATTTTCATTTTAATATCTTTTTTATTTAGTGTAACTAGTTTTCCATAAAACTTTTCACACTATCATTTATATTCATTATACCCTATTTTTTTTTAGTAGACAAGCATAGAAAAAGACCTATAAAATATTATAAGTCTTAAAAACTTTATTTATTTAAAATCGTAGCATCCTTATTCGTATTTACTGTTGGTTCATAAACCGTTCCTGTAAACCAAATTTCTCCTGTTTCTTTATCTCGAATTAAATACATATAAGGATTTTCAAAAGTTAAATCAATTGTTTCAACTGGAACATCATAAAGATAATCAAATACACAACCAGCAGCACCTCTACCGCCCATAGCAGTTACAGCTGCAGCTTTAATTCCCTCATTAGAAAATTCAATAGTAGCTTTATGTTTAGCATCTGAAATAAATGCTTTTTTATCTGTTGTAATTTTAGATAAATTTGCTTTTTGACTATCAAATACGTCTTTAATTCCTATCTTCTTTAAATCATTCATCAAATCAAGATCATCATTATATTGAAATACTGGTGTAGAACCTTTAATTTGAATTATTTTTCCACTTGCATAATTTTCTGATTTTATTTGTTTTAAATTACCAATCGTTTCTGTTAAATCTTCTGCTTTTAAATTTTCAATATAAGTCTTTAACGTTTCTTTAATAGGCATAATCCCTACATATTGTAAAGTTACTCCATTATATTGTTTTAAATCTTTAGCAAATACTTTTAAATCTTCATTATGATATTCATAAAAATCTGTTGAAGTAGCAACTTGGCCATAATTAGCATTGATTTCTTTCATATATTTATCTAGATATACATCTGCATCTTCATAATCGTAGTCTTCCCCACATTCTTTTTGCGCTACCCATTTGTTATATTCATTTTTAACTGTTTTTCGAATTGTATCTTCACCAAGTTCTTTCACTATATCATAATTATTTAGTGTTGCTCCAAATTCAACAGCCTTAGCATTCATAGTTTTGTTATTAAACTTTATTGTGCCATAATCCGTTTCCCCTAAAACTGGTATATATGCAGAATAATCTTCATGATCGTAATGAATACTATATTGATCATTAAAATGTTTCGTATCCGCTTGAATATTTTTTACCCAGTTCATATCTATAGCTAAGGCATTTATAAGCATAAAATCTAAATCAGATAAATCATCTGCATCACTATATAAACTGTCTATTAAACCTAATGTTTTGTTTTTAACCCACTTATTTACATTTGTAGCTGTCTTAAAAGAATCATTGATTACTTCAGCATCATATTTCGTTTTTAATTTTGATGTATATTCTTTATTTATATTGTCTTTATAAGAATCTTTAACAAATAAAGCATTTGCAAAAGACATATTTGAACTATTTTGGTACTTTCTTGCGGCATATTTTCCTATAACCGCATCTATTTGTGCTTTTGTATCCTTATCAGCTCCTTCAGATAACATTTCTAAAGCATACTTAATTGATAGAGGACTATACACCTTATTTTTATTTTGGTTTTCTAATTTTAAAAATGCAAGATCAAATTCACTCAATTGATTTCCAGACATTTCATATTCTGATTTTACTTCTTTTTTTCTAGTTTCTATATTTGTTTGCTTGTTATTAAAAAAATAGAAGTATAAGCCTATTCCTGCCGCAACAATCAAACATATGATGATCACAATTAAAATTTTCCTCTTCTTTGCTTTCTTCTTTTTTTTCAATAATTCTACATTTTCATTATCCATCTTATCACTCCTTCTTATTTTATATTTTTATTATAACATATGCTTTTTATAAGTCAAGAAATTTATAAAAAAATCTTATTTTTAATAAATTCTAAAAATTCTTTTTCCCATAACATAAAATTAAAAGAAAAAAACCTAAAATTAGGTTTAAAGTATTTTTTACATTGCGATTTTAAATAATTCTATCAAATCTTCTTTAGTAACTTCTCTTGGATTTCCACCTGTACATGGATCGACTAAAGCTTTTTCCGCTAACATTTCAATATCTTCTTTTCTTCCTCCCACTTCATGAATATGTTGAGGAATATTTAATTTAATTGCTAAATCTCTAACTGCATTTACTACTTTATCAACAGCTTCTTCATTCGTAAGATGATCCATATCAAGTCCAAAAGCGCGACCCATATCAAAAAATCTCTCTGGACAAGCTTCTCCATTAAATTTTAAAATATATGGAAGAAGTAAAGCATTTGCTACTCCATGAGGCGTATCATAAACAGCTCCTAATTGATGGGCCATAGAATGAACAATTCCAAGTCCTACATTGGAAAATCCCATACCAGCAATATATTGAGCAAGCCCCATATTTTCCATAGCCTCTTTGTCTTTATTACAAGCTTTCTCTAGATTTTTATAAATAATTTCCATAGCTTTTAAATGAAACATATCTGTCATAGTCCATGCTGCTTTTGTAATATATCCTTCCATAGCATGAGTCAAAGCATCCAGTCCTGTAGCGGCTGCTGTTGAAAAAGGCATTGTAGACATAAGTTCTGTATCAATAATAGAAAGTATTGGTATATCTTTTGGATCTACACAAACCAATTTTACAACAGCATCCTCGTCAGTAATTACATAATTAATTGTAACTTCTGCAGCCGTTCCCGCTGTTGTTGGAAGTGCTATAATTGGTAAAGATTTATTTTTTGTATTGGCAACCCCCACCAATGATTTCACATCTTCAAACTCTGGATTTTTAATCGTAATACCAATAGCTTTGGCTGTGTCAATAACAGAGCCCCCACCAACAGCAATTAAACAATCCGCTTGCATATCCTTACAGATTTGTAATCCTTCATGTACATTTGCAATTGTTGGATTTGGTTTTATATGACTAAAAACTTGATATTCTAAATCCATTTCATCTAAAACATCTGTCACTTTTTTTGTTGTTCCTACATCGATTAACACTTGATCTGTAACAACCAATAATTTCTTATACCCCCTAATTTTTAATTCATCCTTTAATACTTCTCTACTTCCCCAACCGAAGTAAGAAGTCTCATTTAATACAATTCGATTTGCCATAAAATCCTCCTTATCTTTATATTTATATTATAGCACAAATAAAAAAAAGCAATATATTTTCAACAAGAATTTACATAATTTGTCTATATTGTTTTTAAACCTAAAATTTTTTCAAAACGTTTCCTTTTTTCTTCAGAAGAAGAATCTATAAATTCGACGGATAAGGAATGTCCTCCTAGAATCTGTCTTTCATCTAATTTTCTCTTTAATTCTTTAGCAACACCCACACTTCCATCAAAAAAATTCACATTACCTAAAACTTTCTTTATATGATCTTTTATTAACGGATAATGTGTACATCCAAGTACAACATTCTCTATATCTTTATATTCCGATAAATTTTCATGAAGATAGCGATCAATTGCTTCTTGCTGATCCTCTTCTATTAGTTCTGCAAGCCCAACACAAGACTTTAATATTGTTTTATGATTATCATATTTATGGTAGAGTGCCAAAAACTTTTCACTTTCAATCGTTCCTTTTGTAGCAAGCACTAAAGTCTTTCCATTGAAATTAAAATCATATACCATTTTATAAGCAGGCTCTGTGGCAATAAAAAGAATTTGTGGATATTCTTGTCTTAACCTCTTTACACATTTTGTGCTGGCTGTATTACAAGCAATAACGATTGCCATACATCCCCGATTGATCAAATATTCTACAATATTTTTTACAATCGAATAAAGCGTTTGATTTTCTTTATTCCCATAAGGATTATTCTTCGAATCACTATAATAAATATACTTGTAATTTGGAAGAATGTTAATGATTTCCTTTAAAATGGTCGATCCTCCAATTCCTGAATCAAATATACCAATCATACTACTTTCCCTTCTTTATTTTTTGAACATTTCATACATTTTTTAAGCCATTAGAAGAAGCACTTTTTTATATGCTGATTTGATAATGACTTTCCTAATATTAAATCTATGTTATCGGGTATGACTTTATCCAATAAATCACATTTTCCTGTTTTATCATACCCTAACGATTTAAAATAAAAAGTAAAAAAACTATTTATTTTAAAAATTTTATCTTTCTCTTTTTTTATTATAACAAAAAAACTAATACCTTTGTATTAGTTATAAAAACTTCTTTAAATTTTCGACAACTTCTTCTTGCATATTTACATATTTTTGAACCAAACGATGTACATGATCATCCGTAGATTTATGATTAAGTAATCTTCTTCCTTCAATAATCCCCATATTGGTCCCTTGCATAAGTAATTCTGCAATATTGGAATCGCTTTTATCATTCATCGTTTTCATTTCAACCCCACACCATGTCATAAACTTATTCATTGCATTGGTTTCATGAGGCTCTTTGTTACTATATTCTGGATATAAACGACCAATCTCCTCAGCAATTTGTTTATATTCCCCATATTGCTTTTCCAATAATTGTTTTAATGTATGATCTTGTACCTTATCCATAATATAATGAATCGCATCCATTCCCATACAAGTTCCTTTGTTTAGTTCATCTAAAACATTAATTTCATTTTTATCTTCTTTCATATCGTTCCTCCAATATTATATTGGATAAAAACCAAAAATATTATACTTTTTATATACAAATAAAGCAGACTTACTATTTAGATAATAAAAACATCTGATTTCAACAATCGTTAATTTCAGATGGACTCCATAAGGGATAGCATCTAATTTACCCAATCAAATGTATCCTTTGTATCCTTTTTTCAGTTTTTAACTAATTTTTCTGTATCAAAATTCAAATAGTTCGAATAGATTCGCCACTGGTGTCCTAAAGAAAGACGTACTACACCTTTTCTAAATTATTTATTAAAAATGATTTTTATAAAATATTCAAAAAAATTAAAATCCATCATTTGTTCAGGATGCCATTGTACCGCTACAATATTATTTTTTTCTATTGCTTCAATAATTTGATCGTCACCAATAGCAACAGTATCAAAACCTGGAGCCACATTTTTAATAGATTGGCGATGAAAAGAATTAACCATTATTTCCTTACTATTATAAATTTTATCTAGAAAAGACCCTTTTTTAATAAAGACTTTGTGTAATGAGCTTTTTAAATCGTGATTATCTATTGATTGATTTAAACTCCCACCAAAACACACATTTATAGACTGTAGACCACCACATATTCCTAAAATTGGTTTATTATAATTAGCAAAAATCTCAATTACTTTTTTATCTAATTTAAACTCATCAATATTATATTCTTTTCCATTTATTGGCTTCTCATTATAATATTTAGGAGGAATATCTATCTCACTTCCTGTAACTATTAAACCATCACATATATTACAAATTTTATCTATATTTTTTTCAGAAACAATTGGAAATAGTACAATATTATATTTATCAAAAATATTTTTAAAATATTCTGTTAAGTAATATCTACTATTAAATGGGGCTTCATTAGAAATATTTTCATATCTTAAAATTATTGCTAATATCATATTTTATTCTCCTTAATTTTAGAATATATATCATACCAACTATATACTCTAATCAGGTTTTTAAATTCTTTTTTCCTATTGTATGGATAATCAAATACCATAACTTTAGTTTTGCCAATCAGTTTTTTTAAATTAATTGGATCATCTTCTATCATATAATCAATGCTATTTTCTTGGCAAAATAATCCTTTATCTTTTACATCAAATGCAATATTATCATATAAAATATCATTATCATTTAACCATTGTATAGTTATTTCTTCAACCTTTGATTTTAAATTTTCCGGATACCATTCATCTCCATTTTTCCTTGCCGTAATAATGTATATTTCATGTTTTTCTTCTTTTATTTTTTTTATAACATCAGATGCAAATTTTTTAGCAGGAAGTGTTACCACTAAATCTTTTCTATATTTGTTCCAAAATTGATGAGCAATATCTTCATTCCATAAAAACATATCTGTGGTATCAATGACATTTATATTTTCTAATTTATATTTTCTCAATTCATAACAAAATTTTAACCCATAATCTATGCAAAAATTATATTGTGAATTTAATACCCCATCTATATCTATACCAATTTTCATTAATAGTCTCCTTTAAAAATGTATATGTTAATATAAAAGTGTATTTTCTTAATTAACAAATACATCAATTTCAGTCTATACACATTTTAGCACATTTTTAATATTTTTAAAACTTGAACAATAAAAGTTTTCTTTTAAAAATTTAAATCTTGTTCTACTTTTGAAGAATTACAAATTGAAATTGATAAATATATAAAGTATTATAATAATTATAGGTATCAAAGAAATTTAAAAAAAGGAAGTAAAATATCCCTACCTCATTGTTAAGGTAGGGATATTCATTAAACTAAACCTTACTAGGTCCAGATAATACACACATGGTGCCGAAAATAGGACTTGAACCTACGACCTACTGATTACGAGACAGTTGCTCTACCAACTGAGCTATTTCGGCATGGCTGCCCCAGTTAGATTCGAACTAACGCTCCTGGAGTCAGAGTCCAGCGCCTTACCGCTTGGCTATGGGGCAATAATTTATTTGTGTTTTTTCTCTCTTCTGATTAATAACACTATACCTACTATAACTAAAATTATAAAAAATGTCAAAGTAATATAAGAATATTTATTAATAATCTTAATAATTCTGTCAAAATGACTACCCACTTTACTTCCTAAAAATATTAAAATAAAATTCCAGATCAAACTACCACATAGTGTATACCAGATAAATTTTAAAAAATGCATTTCACTCATTCCTGCTGGAATAGATATTAAACTTCGAACGATAGGAACAAATCTACAAAAAAGAACAGCCTGATTCCCTCTTTTTTCAAACCAATGGTTTGCTTTTTCAATATCGGTTTCTTTTAAACATAAAACTTTCCCCATTTTTGAATTTACAATGTTTATCAATCGATCCTTATTCAAAATCTTTCCAATGCTATAAAGAATTATTGCTCCAAATACAGATCCTAAAGTAGAAAACAAAATTACAAAACCCATATTCATTTGACTATAAGTAGTCATAAATCCTCCAAAAGTTAAAACAACTTCAGAAGGTATAGGAGGAAAAATATTTTCAAGAGTAATCAAAGAAAAAATTCCAAAATACCCATATTTATTAATTAAAGTAATTATTGTACTCTGCATATTATTTCCTCCTTTTCTTATTATATTAATTTTTCTTAAGAATTAGTCTTCTTAAATATCAATTTATTAAAATAGGAAGAAGATTTCTATAAATATTAAAAGACGACAACTTTTGTAATAAAATTTAATAATTTTAATTTATTACTTTTTCAATACCTTTTCTAAAAATATTTTATTTTTAAATGTCCCTCTTTTAGATCCTTTTTCTTCTGTAATAGCAATAATTCTTCTAATGTTGCATTTTCTAATTTAGCTAAATATTTTATAATTTCTAACATATCTGCTAATTCTTCTATTCTATCTTTACCAGTTGCATTTAAAACTTCTTGATATTCCTCATTTAATTTTTTCTCTAACTCAACTTTATATTCTTTATCAGTTAGAACTCTAGTAATTGGTTCCTATCCAGTTAATTTAATTATTTCAGGTATTTTATCTCTTACCAATTTGTTATATATTTGTTTGATATAATTACTTTAGGAATACTTAGTTAGTTTAAGTGCTATTCTCCTTTACTTTTTAGAGTGGAAGGAGGTGAAGTTATGAAAAAAAACAGAGAAATATCTTTGTACTATCATAATACTCCTTATTATTGTGATTTTAATCATACTAATAAAAAT
>CANQVY010000056.1 GCA_947627405.1 uncultured Bacilli bacterium
CACCTTGATATTCATAACCATATATTCTTTTATAAGCAATTTTAGAAAATTTTAACCATTCGGTTTTATCATCAATGTTTTCAGAAATCACTCTTAATTTTCTATCTAATAATCCAATTCTATCTTTAGGATTAATATAATTACCATTAGTAGAATCATATCTAGAAGTCAAGTAAGGAGCTTCCCCACATGTAATTTCCATTCTTTCAAGTTCGATATAATCTTGCCATTTTTTGCCATTTGCAAATTCTATTTTGTTTTTTGATATCCAACCATTTTCTTTCTCATCATTAAATGCACTTTCATAACCAAACCACTCATTATCAATTAAATTGTTTTGTTTATTACAAATCCATGAAGGCGTGAAAACTTCAGCCATATCTTTGCTTCTTTTCTTTTGCTCAGTTTGAGATTTTAAAATCCTAGGTTTTATTAAACTATTTTTATTTCTTCTTGAAAATAATTCTTTTTTTATATAATCAGTTGATAAAAAACCCTGACCATACTTTTTGTAATTATCAGTACACCACTTTATATTTTTATTAGAAGAGCGATCAATTAAAAGAATATCCATAATCTCTGGTTCATTTTCAATTATTTTTAATTCATTAAAATCGATTAAATTAGTCATTGTTTTTACCTCAATTTTATTATTTGAATTCAAATAGTACCTTTTTATATAAAAATTATAAATTTAAAACTTTTTATATATCTATGCATATCAATACTCTTAATCATATTGTATCATTATTTTTGAAAAAAATCTAGTTAAAAAGTCTCCCGTTATTTACAAGCTAGCATTAAATAATTTTTTGATGATAATTTTAACATCATTTTTAAGTTATTTATTAATAATTTTCTTCATTAATTGTGAATTTAATAAGGCTTCTTCAAACGAAGCTTTTGTTATTTTCAAATTATCAGATGACATTAATTTTGTTAATTTTGGATATTCAGATTGATTATTTTGAATGTGTGTTATTAGACTTTTGCAATCTTCTAGGCCATTAATTTTATGTGGAATTGGTCCAATAAAAATGTCACAATATTTTTGATTGTTTCTAAGTGTCTTTATTGGAAATTTTTTCACATCTTCATATTCAAGTACAAAATCGAATCTATCATTGTTTATTCCATACTTTTTCAATATACTCTTTAATTCATTTACTGAAGTAGATGTTTGTCCTATTACAAGAACTTTTTCTTTTTTAGGTTCATAATATGCATAATCTTCTTCTATAAAATTATATTTATCCAATTCTTCTTTTAAGGCCCCTATTCTATTTGCTTTAATTATTTCCTTTTCTATTTTGGATTTTATTTTTTCAATTAAAGTTAATAATTCATCATTATTTAAAATTATTTCCATAATAATTATCCTCCTATAAATTCATCAAAAATATTATTTAATTCCTTTTCTAAATTATTAAGTTTATGCTGAGTATCTTTATATTGATTAAGTTTTAATAAATATCCTTTTGCTATTTCATCTTGCTTGGCTCTATCTAAAAGTGAAATTTTAAGTTTCATTAATGCACTTGTATTTATGGATATTATTGATGTACCTGTCTGAATAGATTCTAATAATTTAGAACCGTTTTTTGAATCAAAAAAGGCTTTTAAATACACAGGATTGATTTTATCTTGATTACATCTAATAACGAGTAAACTTCCTGTAGCCACAAATTTTTGATCTTTGGGAACATCAACTACAGCTGTTTTAATTTTTGTACTTTTTGAAGATACAATAACATCCCCATTTTTAATAAGATATCTATCAAATTTTTTGTCATTTTTTATCACTTGCAATGTATCAATGTCAAATGTACCATTTTGTATATCTCCAACAGAAACTAATTTATAAACATCTTCATCATCTTCTACTTTTGAATATTCATCTATAATAGATGCAGGGATTTGAGCACCTCTAAATATTTCATCAACAACATTTTCTAATACAATTTCATTTTCAAGTACAATGTCATTTACATCAGTATATTTTTTTACACTAAGACAATAATCTTCTTTAGAAATATCATCAATATTAATTTTTATTAAATTGCTTTCTGAATTATATGCATCAAATATTTCATCAACATTAATTTCAGATAATCTTCTACCTTCATAACTCATTTTTGTAGCATCTAAAAATTTAATTTCTTTGTTTGATTTGTTTTTGTTAAATACAATTATTGATACTAAAATATTTCTAGTAAATAAATTATCAGGTAGTTTAATTACACCTTCAACAAGATTTTTTTCAATAATATTTTTTCTTTGTTCTATATCAACATGGTTCATCAAACATGATTCTGGTATAACAATAATTCCTCTTTCTTTAATACATTGAAGCAATCGATCTACAAAAATCCAATCACCATTTTGAAATGGTTTCAAATTTCCAATATATTTATTATAATTATTATAATTAGAATTATCTTTTGATAAGCTAATTAGAAATGGAGTATTTGTATAGCCAACATCAACAAATTCTTTATAACTATTATAAATAATTTTATCTTCACGAATTATTGCATTTGTTTTTAAAAAGAACATTTTAATCTTTGTTAAAAGCATTAAATTATAATCAGATTCGCTTCCATAGCACTTAATATTGTTATGTTTTTTTGTTAATTCAATCAAATAATCTCCATTACCGCAACCTAAATCAAGCCATGATTCTTTACCATCTTTTTCCAAAAGTTTTATTATTAAATCAATAAGACTAGAATTTTTAGGAGGGCAAAAAATATATCTATCACACATTAAATTTACATCATTAATAATAAAATTTTCAATATCATTAGTAGTAAAATCATTTAAAATATTTAAAGCATAATTCATTTTATGATGTATTGATTTGTGTTTTTCAAAACCAAGAACACAATCTCTAATTATTTCTCCTAAACCTCTGCCACATGACTTATCTATTTCCGTTAAATTTGCATCAGCTAGTTGATGCAATTGAATTAAATACTCTAGAGCATCAATTTTCTCTTGACAAAATAATGGATATTCTATATTAGCTTTTTTAAATGCATAAATAAACATCATACCTTTTACCAATTCATATCCTTGACTACCAAATCTAAATTCTTTCATAAGATCATAATTTTTTTGATTTTTCATTTTTTTCCTCCTATTTTTTAAATCATTAAATTATTTTGGTTTTTTATTACCAAGCTCAATTTCATTATACTCTTATTTTTTCACTTGTCAATAGTTTTTTTGGTTTTTTATTACCAAGCTCAATTTCATTATACTCTTAATTATTTATTTGTCAACACTTTTTTGGTTTTTTATTACCAAAAAATAAAAACTCCCGTTTTGGGAGTTAAATATATTCCAAGAATTTCCTTTAAAACTTTTATTGATTGTTTTATATGGAATTTTTATGTTTCTTATTTATAATTAATATTTTGTTAATAAAAATCCTAAATAGATGGGTAAAGTTAATATTTTATCAACTCTACCAATATTGTATTTTCCAAGTTTAATAAGACCATCAACATGATATTTTTCAGGATGAGATATAATAGTTTTAGAACTTTTTGTATTTCCTGTTGTTGCTTTAACTTCAACCAAATAACAACCTCCATTATATCTTGTAACAAAATCAACTTCTAATCCTGAATCTTTATGGTAGTAGTATAATTTTCTTCCCATTTTGGTAAATATATCAGCAACGAGATTTTCAAAAATTGCCCCTTTATATCCATATAAATTACCTTGCAAGATATCAAATTGAGTACCATCTTCGAGCATACTTACAAATAATCCTGTATCACTCATATATACTTTAAATTTATCATCTATTGCATTTCCATCATGTGGTAATTCTGGAATTTCAAGATTATAACAACGAGAAATTATTCCAGCATCTTCTATCCATTGTAAACTACCAATGAATTGGGATGAAAAAGCTCCTTTTTTTATTTTAGCATATTGAAACTTTTTATTTTCCTTAGACAATTGCTTTGGTATCGATTGAAAACATTCTCTAATTAAAGGTTTATCTTTATCGTTTGCATATTTAATCATATCATCTTCGTATGAACGTATAATATTTCTTTGAAGCTGCAATACAATATTCATTTGTTTGTTATCAACAAAGTTTTGAACAACTTCTGGCATTCCTCCGACTACAGTATATTGCAATAGTAGCTCTTGCATTTTATTATGTAAAGCATCAGGTACAGGTTGAGTATTTTCAAAATATTCTCTTAATTTGTTTATAACATCTTCTCCTATTCCATTTGCCCACAAAAACTCTTCAAAGTCTAATGGTTTCATCTCAATAAGTGTCTCACTACCAACAGGTATAGATTTAGGTTGTTTACCATAACCCTTTACACCAAGTAATGATCCAGTTCCTATAACATCAAATCTTCCATCTTCTTTAAAAAACTTTAATGATGTTCTTGCCTCTGGACAATCTTGTATTTCATCTAAAATAATGATTGTTTCATGAGGTACAAATTTTATTTCATTGTTTAAAAGAGCAGACATCATAATAATAAGATTGTCTACTTCTAATGAACCATTAAAAATAGAAATATAATTAGGGTTTTTAATAAAATTCAAATATACAACATATTTATAATTTTTTTCAGCAAAAGCACATACAGAATATGTTTTTCCACATTGTCTTTGTCCTTTAATAATTAATGGACTTTTATTTGGAGTATTTTTCCAATCTAATAATACACTTTCGATTTTACGTTTAAGCATTGTTTTACCTCTTAATTACATATATTATATCATAATAAAAAATTTTTTCAAGGGAGTTTTTTAACAATTTTATAGTTTTTTCAAGGGAGTTTTTTTAAAAAAGGCAAACTTTTTCAAGGGAGTTTTTTTATCAAAAGTGATTTTTTAATGAGTTTCTAACATACTCTAAATATTTTAGAATTATATAAAAAAAGTCGTTACGACTTACCATAACAACTTTTATTATTTGCACAAAGTGTGTAAAAATTCAGTAAAAAAACAATTAATTTTATTCACTGATGTATATAACACAAATTTAATTATTCAATACTATAATCATTTTTAAAATCAATAATTTTAATACAAAAATCTTCTATTGTTGCACAATTCTTAAAATAATCATCGATTATTAATAATCCACCTCGCATATATGATTTAAGATTTTCTAATTCTTCTTTTTTATCTTCTTCTTTTATAATACTAAATGCTTTTTTTATACGCGCATTAACATCTAAATCAACATATCTAGTCAAAACCATATGTTGATATATTCTTTCAAGTTGCTCTCTTTTTTTAACTAAAATATCAGCAAAAACTGTTGCATAGATTGTCTTATCAGAATCCTCTGGTTCTTTTTTATCATTAACAATTCCCAACATCATTGCAGTCATATAACAATCTAATAATGTTTCAAATATATAAATTTTTCTTTCAATTGATTTTTTACCTTCGTTATCAATTAAAATAAAATCTTCTGATTTATCATTTGAATTATCTTTAGAATATTTTTTAGCTATTTGACTATAAATTCCATATATTCTTATAGGATTGCTAAACATTTAGAACTCCTCCTCTATACATGCAAAAGTTTCTGATTGTTTTTTAATTGCATATTTTTTTCCTATTTTTGAAAAAATTTTATCACTGGCCATATTATAATCTTTATCCATAACAACAATAACTATTTGATTACAATATTTTGGTAAGTTAAGACAAATATTAGAAATATGTTTTTCATCAGTATTTGAAAATGGTGCATCCATTACTAATGGGTAATTATCATCTGTTTTATCTTGTTCAAATACATCATCATCTGAGTTGCTATTAATTTTTTCTTTAATAAGTTTCATTAATCCAGCGACAAATGAAAAATTCATAACTGTTTCTAATCCTTTTGACGTATCTAATTTTGATGAATCAGCTAATGTTGTTGAAACCTGAAATTTATCATTTATAATAATCTTTCTATTTCCCGTATACATTTCATCAAAAATCGAACCAACAGTCTCTTCAAGCTTACTTCTAATATTTTCTTTTTCTTTAGTTATTTTTCTTTCAGCGATTTTATAAATTCTTTCTGAATATTTAATACATTTATAGATAAAATTATTTTTTTCGGTTGCGCTGCTTAACTTTCTTATTTTATCATTTAATTTTTCGATTTCACTATCTAAAAGAGGAATTGTAGAAGAATTAATATAATGAAGTTCGCCTTCTTTAAAACTTTTTTGTTGTTCTAGATTTTTTATTTCTACTTGAACTTCTCCAATATCTTTTTTTCCTTCAATTCTTTTTCTTATCTTATCCAATCGTTCTTGATAATCATCCAATTTAGATATGCAATCCAAAACATCTCCAGCTGTAGTACTCAAAATGTCCATTTGTGTTGAACAATAACTAATATTTATTAATTCGTTATTGACAAAGCTATCAACATGCTTGCCATAATTTCGCGGTTCAATGTAATTTT
This sequence comes from uncultured Bacilli bacterium, assembly GCA_947627405.1. Classification (GTDB taxonomy): domain Bacteria; phylum Bacillota_I; class Bacilli_A; order RF39; family UBA660; genus CALVUP01. The sequence goes on from CANQVY010000056.1 coordinate 6,461, forward strand.
TTTGATCTAATAAATGATTATAAGCATCATTATGTGTTTCAATTTTTGTTCCGCATAAACAATATCCTCTTTGAATCAACTCATCAATTGCCTCTTCAGTAATATGAGAAACGCTTTTTTCGGTTGTAAAATCAGCATGCTTTAAAAAATCTTGTAAATCACTTTGTAAAAACGAATAGGCAAACAAGGAATCTAATAACTTATTATTATTTATTAAGCTCATTAACGAATCAAAAGTTGAATTTTTATCATCAATCAACTTATTCATTTTATTTGTAATATCCTTTTTTTCTTCTTGATCCTGTAAAATATTTTTATTTTCATCCAACTGTCTTTCTTTTTCAGTAAGTTGTATCTCCAAATCATTAATTGTTGAGTTAATTGTCTTAACTAAATCTAATTTATTCTCTCTTTCAAATTGTTTTTGTTCTAAACTATCCTGTAATGATTGAGATTCTATTGGATCTTTTATTTCTAATTTGGACTGGAATCTCTTAATAACATTATCGGGTTTTAAAGGATTAAAATAATCAGTTAAAGTCTCCGTCATTTTTAGACCCATTATTTCTGAAACAGCACTAGTTAAATTTGCTTTCTTCGTAATTTGTTCTATACTATTTGTTTCACCATCATAGAAAAAATATGATGATAAATCACGACTTAAAATATTATCAATTTCATCATTTACTAATATATCATCAGTTATGGGAATCGCATTACCACCATTACCAATTTTAAGCAATTCAATTTTTGCCTTGCCTTGAATTCTAACTTCATTAGAAGGAAGCTTAACATATAATTCTTTTGTTGTAATTCTATATGAAAATTGATTATGATCTAATTCTAATACTGCTTTTACTTCTTCTTCATCACCACATTTCATTAAATCAATTACTTCCTTATTTAAAAGAATCTTATCATCAAAATTTTTAATACCAAATAAACACCATAAAAATGATTTTACTAAAGTAGTCTTACCATAAGTATTTCCACCAGTGATAATTGTAAATGGTTTATCAGCATCTTGTGAAAATTCAATGTTAATATTTTTAAATTGTCTAAAGTTTTTAAGTTTAAATGATTTAATTTCCATCTTTTAACACCCTTTCAATTCCTTCCACAATTTCAGATATTATCTGAGCTCTAGTTGTACCTTTATTTTCCCTTTGTTTAAATTTTTTACAAGATAGTCTGATTATTTCCTTTATTTTTTCATTATCAAAATCTTTTTTTGTATTATTATTCATAACTATCAACTCCTCCTTCTCCAATCACATTAATACTATATGCACTTTAAATTTCATCAAC